>CALLAG010000001.1 GCA_938002705.1 uncultured Saprospiraceae bacterium
GATTGTCCTAATCCATTCATCGAGAATATTACAAGTTCATTCTCTGTTACTCTTACGGTGACTGATGACCAAGGGTGCTTTGGAGAGGATTTTATAAATGTCACTTTTGATGATTTAAAAAATGTCCAAGTCCCAGAGGCATTTTCTCCTGATGGCAATGGGTCTAATGAGTTGCTTAATGTATTCGGAGATCCAGATATCGTTATCACTTCATTTAAGATATATAATAGGTGGGGGTCTGTAGTCTATACAGACAGCAACTTTACAACTAATAATATGGGAAGAGGGTGGAACGGTACTTTCAAGGGGACAGAGGCGCCATCAGATTCTTATACATGGACTATAGAGTACATTGTACGGAGTGGTAGAGTAGAGTTTAAGTCAGGACAAACAGTGTTACTTAGATAAATTACATATATTTGTAATATAAAATACCTTGATTAACAGCTATATATATAAGTTACTACTGCTTCTGACAGTTTTTACTGTTTCTATCCATGCCTATGGACAGGAGCCTATGTTCTCTGTAGCACTCGGTGATGATACCTACCTTAATCCTGCTAATACATTCAATGCGATCACCAGTGATGCCTATCTGAAGTTCAATGTACAATTCAGGGATCAGTGGAATTCTGTAAGTGTAGGTGATAGCTATGCCACCTCTAAGTTACAGGCTGAGTATAATGTCTATGAGTCACAGTATGATGCTTGGAATGTAGGCTTGATATTCTTAAGTGATCAGTCCAGTGCTCGTAGCTTGGGATATACGACTTTCCAGTTTTTAGGTTCATATACTCGAAAACTAAGCGGAGATAGAAAAAATAATGATAGCCATATGGTAAGCTTCGGTGGTTCATTTGGTTTTAATCAGCTTAAGAGTTCTGTAGGTAATTTATGGTTTGGTAGACAATTTAATTTGAACACATTTGCCATCGATAATAGCTTAATGTCTGGAGAAGAATTCAGAATTGACTCTTATAACTATAATAGTCTCAACATAGGAGCTCGGTGGACTTATCGGATAGAGAAAGACTTGTACTATACAGCTGCTCTATCCATCAGCAATATCAATAGTCCGAGTGTCAGCGCCCTTGATGATGCACATAGTATTAATCCGAGATTGGTATTTCAAGGCGAAGCATCGCTATACCTTTCTCCAGGTTTTGAGCATATGCCTGCATTGACTTTTGTATCTCAGAGCGGATTCTGGCAGCTGGTCCCTGCTTATAGAGTAGCTATAGATATCAATAGTGATGAAGATTCTTTTTCATTATTGGCAGGTGTAGGTATGAGAGCAGTTAACTCTATAGAGTCAGTTATTGCTGATGCTATCCTGATTAATCTGGGGCTAAGATCACCTAACTGGAGCTTTAGTTTTAACTTTGATATGAATGTATCTTCCCTCAGAACATTCACTAATAGTAATGGCGCTATAGAGTTGGCCTTAGGATATAACCTAACAAGTAATTAATTCTTTTCATTAAATGTAATATTTCTATTATGTTTATCATGCGATGATAAATCCTTTTTCCTATTTACTTGCAGCCATACGCTTCGTCTTATTGATCCTTATTATGGCTATATTTTTATTGATCTATTTTCCTATAGATATGATCTTTAAGATAAGCACACCTAAGCGTACCTTCTGGTTAAGGCGTTTCTATATCGCTTTCGCTAATCCTATATTAGGTATCAGTTGTAAAGTTACGGGGACACCCTATGAGGGTACAGCATTATACGTCTGTAACCATAGGAGCCTCTCAGATCCACTCATAGTATCAGCTATGGTAGATTCTTATGTGATCGCTAAGGCTGAGGTCAGCAAGATACCTATACTGGATGCAGGAGCTAAGCTCACAGGTATCATCTATGTAAAACGAGAAAATCAAGATAGCCGACAAGCAGTCCGTACCAAGATGGTAGAAACATTAAAGAGTGGTATCAATGTACTGGTCTATCCTGAAGGAACAGTCAATAAAGAACCACAACTTATGGAATATAAGCCTGGTACATTCATAGAGGCAGTCAAGAATAATATCCCTATAGTCCCACTCGTACTAGAATATCGTAGTGACAAGGACCTATGGTATGATAGCAACTTAGTCTCTCACTTCTTTAAGCAATTTGGCAAATTATTCACTCAATCCAAACTGGTTATAGGTCCCCCGATGACAAGTGACGATGGTATAGAACTCAGAGATAGAGTCATGCAGTGGTCACAAGATCAAGTCAATGATATGCATAAGGGATGGGATAGCTCCATAGAAAAAGTAATGACTAAGCAGGTATAAACTTAAGTGAGATAGAGTTAACACAGTGGCGTGTATTCTTATCAGTCAGTCGCTCACCAGAGAATACATGTCCTAAGTGACCACCACAAGTATTACAGGTGATCTCTACACGTCTGCCATCAGCATCCATCGTACGCTTGACAGCACCACCTATCTCATCATCAAATGCTGGCCAGCCACATCCAGAATCGAATTTGTCATCAGATTTGTATAGTGGTGTCTCACACTTTCTGCAGATGTATGTCCCCGGTGCTTTATGATTATTGTACTCACCAGTGAAAGGTCTCTCTGTACCTTTTCTTTCTATGACATAGGACTCTTCTTCTGTTAGTTGATTATAAGCTTTTGGTTCTGGTAGTAGGTGCTGGAAGCTGGCACGCAGCTTAGCTATCTTAGGCGATATGACGACTTGGCAGTAGCCTTTCTGGCTATTGTTAGTGTAGTAGTCATGATGGTAGTCCTCAGCGGGGTAGAAGGTCTCTACCATCTTAACCTCAGTTACGATATTATCATCCCATACTTCCGCAGCTTCATTACTGATGAAATCCTTAACGATATCTATCTCGCTGGGATCACTGACATAGACACCAGATCTATATTGTGTGCCCACATCATTACCTTGACGATTAAGTGTAGTCGGATTATGGGTGGCGAAGAATACCGACAGCAAGTCCTTGAGCGTAATCACACTAGGATCATAATCTACTTTGATGACTTCATTATGACCTGTTGTCCCGGTACATATGTCCTTATATGTAGGATTCTCAGTATGTCCAGCGGTATAGCCAGACTTGACAGCCTGTACACCTTTGAGTTTCTGAAATACAGCTTCCGTACACCAGAAACAGCCTCCTCCTAATATTATCGTCTTAGTATTACTCATTAATTATCTTATATGAATTAAGAATTATAACCTATTAATAGATTATGGGCTGGGTTAGTTCAATATTGTAATTATGGGGTAGGATTTGCTTATTTTTAGGTATTAAGATGGTGGTATATCTGATTATAGAGTAAGTTATATCGTTGTTAGTGATGTTAAAATAAAACGAATTGGAAAATAAAAATATAATAGATTTACTCACCGAGCATCTACACATTTCTGAGAAGATGGCGGAACTTATTAAGCAGTATAGCCAAATAAGAACTATCGAAAAGGGGGCAACAATTCTGAAAGAGGGGCAGATAGCTAAAGAATGTTTCTTTATTATTGATGGTTGTATGAAAAAGTTCTACTTAGTCGATGGGGAAGAAAAAATCACAAAATTTTACACTGAGGGCGAGGTCATCACACCTTCAAGTTATACAGATAAGAATCCTTCCAAGTATTACATATCAGCAATAGAGGAGACTGTAGTTTCTTATGGTGACCCTAATTCTGAAAATGAAATATATAAAGCCCACCCAGAATTAGAATCGCTGACAAGGAAATTAGGTGAAATATTAATGGCAAAAACAAATATTGAATTTGATGACAGAATAATAAACAATCCAGAAGAAAGATACCTTCAACTAATCGAGAATAGACCTAAACTACTGCAGCGTATTCCACAATATGATATTGCTAATTATCTAGGAATAAGACCTGAATCACTAAGTCGCATTAAAAAAAGACTCACTAAATAATACAACTTTATATCGCTTCTTAACCCAAGTCAATAAGAATGGAATAATGAAACTCTAAGTTTGTATAAAAAAAAGATGAGAAAATTACTTTTACCGCTATTATTGATATTAGGGTTACAACAAGGATACTGCCAAGACGATAGATTAACTACAGCTCCCTTAGTACAAGAAGAAAAACACGAATACAAATATTCAGTTTTGACTACATGGTTAACTTTTTCCAATTTTGGAGACCCCGAAACGAATACTAGTCATTATGAGATTCGCCTTGCATACCAGCTTACATCTAAAGATCAGATAGGAGTCAAATTAACGACTTGGAAACTATTTGCTCCATTGGGTATAGATATATGGGACTCTGATTTCTTGGATAGAGAATTCTTCTTCCCTGGAAGGCTTAGAGAAACTGGCTTAGGAGTAACCTATCAGCGTAAGCTATGGAAAGGCCTATTCGCTACCTTAGAAATACTGCCTCAATATACAAGCTACTTAGACGAAAATGAACAGAAGATAGGCAATGGGTTTAAACTTTACAATTCCTATCATTTAGGGTATCATATCCCCTTATTTAAGAAAGGAAGATTCTACGTTGAACCGCAATTACATGTTAATCATTGGCCGATTAATACCAATGTTCCTGAAGACTTTAGGACCTTAGAAGATATGTGGGATAATTACTTCTTAATAGAGCCTAATATATATTTTGGTATAAAATTCTAACGCTAACAGAAAATGAAAGCAGCTATCCGTAGCAAATATGGTACTCCCGATAGAATAACAATACAATCGGTATCTCTCTCAAATCCTAAAGAAAACGAGGTAGTCATTAAAATAAAGGCGACAACAGTAAATAGAACAGATTGTGCTAATCTCACTGCTCAACCATTTCTAATGAGATTTGTATTGGGTTTAATAAACCCCAAAAAAATTATCTTGGGGACAGACTTCGCAGGCGAAATTGTAGCTTTAGGAAAAGGCGTTAACTCTTACAAAATAGGAGATAGAGTATTTGGTTTTGATGATAATGGTTCTGAATCACATGCTGAATATGCCATAGTAACTGAAGAGAATATTTTCTCTATTCCTGACAATATTGACTATAAGATAGCTGCAGCAAGTTTAGAAGGAGCATCTTACGCATATGCTTTTATTAAAAAAGTAAGTATCGAATCTGGCCAAAAAATTCTTATAAACGGTGCTACTGGTGCAATAGGTTCTGCTTTACTTCAATTTGCAAGACAGCATAAGGATGCCATAATCACTGCTACTTGTAATACATCCAATATTGAATTAATTAGAGGGCTGGGGGCCAATAAAATTATTGATTACAGTAAAGAAGATTTCACGGATATGGATGAAGAATATGACTTCATATTTGATGCCGTTGGCAAAAGCTCTTTTAGAAATTGTAAGTCGGTCTTAAAAGAAAACGGAATATACATATCATCAGAATTAGGACCCTATTTTCAAAACTTGTTTTATCCTCTCTTCACTAAAGTCATGAGTAAAAAAGTAATATTTCCAATTCCTTTCAAAAAGAAAATAACTATACCTTTTATAATTAAACTTTTAAAAGAAGGGAAATTCAAACCGGTAATTGATAGAGAGTACCTGTTTGAAGATATTTCTAAAGCTTATGCATATGTAATTACTGGACTGAAAACAGGGAATGTCATTATTAACTATAATCCTTACCACCATTAAGGAAGTCCTGATACTCTTCGAGCTTATCCCATTCTCCATCTGCAGCCATCTGAGCTTGAGTAGGCCATGTCTTAGGGTCTGCTAAGGCGTATTTAGACCCTTGGCTGTCCAGTATATTTTTTAGACTGTCCACGGAGCTCTCAGCTAGTGCCTTCCATGTATTGATACCATTGTTATTAAGAAGTTCTGCGATCTTCGGTCCTATGCCTTCTATAGCTTTGAGGTCATTAAGTTGGAAAGCCTTGATGATGCCCATCTTGACGAACATTTTTTCGGCCTTAGAATCTGAGCCGTCTGCTTTTTGGAAGCGTATGAGTTCGTCCCACTTTTTGTTATTGGCAAGTCTTGCCTGCTGTGTCCAGTCAGTGGGATCTATGATTCTGTATTTGTCTCCATACTTATCTAATATAGTTCTTAGTTGTTCTGCATTAGTAGTAGATAGATTTTCTAAGTTTTTGATGCCGTTTTCTTTGAGGACTTGTTCCATTTTGGGTCCTATCCCTTCTATGATCTGGAGGTTGTCATCACTTACTTTAGCATATTTGTCCTTCTTAGTAGTAGGATTGGTTATATGTTTCTTTTCTGGCGATGTAGCTATTGGTGTTATGCTAGCTCTATAGTCTGTGCTTGTCTGACTTGTTTTGAGGCTACTTATTTCTGCTTTTGCTGTGGACAGCTGATGCTTATAATCTCTTGCTTCTCGGTCTATATTTTCTTTTTCTTTGTTGCAGTCATTAAGTTTCTTCTGTAGATCATTAATGCGAGAGTTAGCTCTTGCAAGGTCGTCTTCTAGTTCTCTTACTTTACGTATCCATCGACCCCATATCAACCAACCTAGCAATAGGCCGAGCAAGAATGGAAGAAGCCATGCTAACCACCAGTAAGCGCAAAAGTCTGTGAATATATTTAAATTCATAACTACGTTGTTTTCTTCTTATTTGATAATTTGTAATTCAGTCCTTCTATTTTTTGCCTTTCCTTCTTCGGTATAGTTATTGGCGATTGGATCTTTTTCTCCTCGCGATGTGACGATTACTCTACGAGGCGATAGGCCTTTCTTGATAAGATAATTCTGTATCGCTACGGCCCTTCGTTCACCTAATGCCAAATTAAATGCCTCTGAGCCGTCATCGTCGGTATGCCCTGTAAGTCTTATTGATTCGCCTGAGCTTTTGACGCGGGATACGATCTCATCTAAGTAAGCTTCTACTTCATTGTCATCTAACTTTTGTGTAGATCCGTACGGGAAGTATATGATTGTTTTGTCATCGATTTCTTTTATCTTTTCTGTATTTCTCGCATACCTGAATGTAATGAGATTGTTAAGTTCGGAATGTAGACAAGAATCACCTTTTATCTTAGAAGATAATCTAACCCTGTCTTCTCCTATGTCAGTTAGAAGCCTAAGCACATTACGTGCCCGTGCCATCCCGATATTGTCTTCAGCAATCGTCTCTTCATCAGTGTAGTAGAATCCATTAATCTCCAGTAAGCTATTGTCATTAAGGTTAGTTATGAGAGAATCTCGGAATCTAACCCATTCTGGTTCTACCTTAGGGTTAGCATCTGAGCAGTCAAATCTTAGTGGCGTTAATTTTTTGATTTTTTGGGATATACTTTTGACAGGTAGCATAGGTGCAGCTTTATCTTGAGAGCCTATATCATTATGGCAGCATGCCATATGGCATTTCCAATAAAATATACCTAAGAGTAACCAAATGATAATGACTATAAGACGCATAAGCCGATACATTTCTATGTGAATGAAGACTATTTATAAGCTAATTAACTGGGGTTGTACAATCAATTATTGAGTTAATATACATATATCGATCTATGTCAGCAAATTATAGGGACTTTTAACTGTTAGCAGTGCCTTATCGCCATAATATCTTTGTCGCCTAATAAAATATCTATTATTTAATTAAGATTTAGATCATTGGGGATCGTATAGATTGGTTAGGCTTATTCAATTATTTATACCCAACTTTATTTCTTATTATTGGTTATAGATAGTGCTAATTACAATTTTTATAGATATTAGAAATGTGCCAAGATGAGTAAACTTCCATTGTTTCCCTTAGGACTGGTAGCTTTTCCTGACGAAAAGTTAAACCTCCACATATTCGAGCCACGATATAAGCAACTTGTCATGGAGTGTCATGCAGAGAATAAGACCTTTGGTATACCTCCAGTATTAGAGTCTAAGCCAATACCTATAGGCACTGAGATGCGCATCTTGGATATATCGCATATCTATCCAGATGGTAAGATGGATATTAAGTCAGTAGGTGTGGGTAAGTTCTATCTTAATGCCTTCCATGCCAAGGCTGATGATAAATTATATCCAGAAGGGGAGGTAGATATGATACAAGATGTAGGTGCTACTGATATCGTCATACAGAGTAGGGTGATAGGACTCATAGAGCAGCTATATACTATTATGAAAATGGACATCCCCGTGCCGACTGTAAGTAATGATTTTAAGATATACACCATAGCTCATAAGATCGGACTGAATATGGAACAGGAGATACAGCTTCTTAAAATCCATAGCGAGACTGCCCGCTTAGAATATGTAGAGAATCACTTAGTTGACTTCATACCAGTAGTACTGGAGATGGAAAATCTCAGAAAAAGAATACAGATGAATGGACACTTTAAGAATGTCATTCCACCTGATATTAAGTTATAATCTTACGGCCAATTTAGAGTATTACCAATACACCAATAAAGGAAGGCATTGATAACTGCTAATCTCTTATCTGAAGGCTTAGTGAGAAGATGTGTGACACGAGTACACCGGACACGCTACCGATATTAGTTAATGCATAATCGATCTGAAAATTGCCTAATGCGATACCTAAGCCGATGTTAGGTTGGAACTCGAATGATCTATCAGTACTACTTGTCTCATTAAGAGTTCTCTGGATATTACCCAGACCTACTCTGAAGAAGACTTGTCTGTTATATCCTATCTCTGCACCAAAACTCGGATCTATGCCTATGTTATTGCCGCTGAATAGCCCCGCTCGCGTACCATCAGTAGAAAACCTTACATCACCTTCTATAAGATAGGAGATAGAGTTACGATCATCATCATCTGACTTAAATGCACCTCCGACAATAATCTTAGGTAGTGCAACTTCAGTACTTGATACTGGGATGACATTATTAGTCCTTTCGAATACGACTTGCTCTTCTTGTGTGAGTGAGAAACTCCAAGTATTAACCGTCGTGGTTATGTCTCTCAGCATTATCCCGAACTGAAATCTGTCTTCTTTATACATAGCTGCTAAGTCAAACCCAAATCCTCTCGATGTACCGAAGCTACCTACTTGTCTGAATATAACCTTAGCACTTCCACCCATCGTAAGACCACTTCTCCTGCCTCCGACTCGCTGTGCATATGATAGGAAGAATGCATAGTCTGCAGCTGAGAATTCTAATACATTATCATAATTAATACTGCCATCAGGGCCTATCAGATTTAATGTATTAGGGATGTTATCCACACCCATTCTTATGAGTGAAGCAGATCCATAACTTTTATTTCTCTCATTGAGGACTTTTCCGAAGCCGATGTAATCATAGTTAGCGATACCACCGAACCACGAAGCATGCATGGCAGACATGCCTATCTCAGCATCCATATAAGATAATCCTGCTGGATTCCAGTAGGCTGCTGTGACATCTTCAGTACTGGCAGTTACACTACCGAACATGCCATGTGCTCTGGCGCCTACACCTATATTAAGGAACTCATTGACGAACTTTGTATCCGCCTGAGCATTAATACCATGATTGCTTATCAAATATAGTCCTACGATTAGGATAATATTTTTAATTCTTAAATAGTCCATGTTTCAAATATATTATAAAAAATCCTTATATGTATTTCTCATTCTTACAAAGATAAGCGATCTATGTACTAACATTTCATTATTTTCATATAAAAAGTAAGACATATGCTAAAGAGTTTAAGAGCTGTAATAATAGGTGTAATATGTAGTGCATTGACATTCATGGGTTTAACTATGATATCGCGAAGAATATTTCCCCGTCCACCAGAGATTGCTATGGATGATAAAGCTGCTTTTGCCCAGTTTATAGAGAGTCAGCCACTTAGTGAGCAATTGTTTTTGTCCGTATCATTTATAGTATGTGCTTTTCTGGGGTCTTATCTGACGGCGAGGTTAGCTGGTATCTATCGACTATGGATAGGTGTAGCGGGAGGAGGCTTTATATTCATGATGTGTATATCTGTCTTCCTATATATGCCTTATGCTAAGAGCTATGCTGCCATGACCATATTAGGTGTGATGATCTCTATGGGCTTAGGAGCATATACGGGCAGTCGTACTACGCAAGCAGCTTAAACAAAAAGTCTTGGTACAAAGCTAAGTGATCGCTCTGCCTACTATCGACACCTTTGCTATGCTTATCCATCTCGTGTAGTAAGTGGAAGGCTTTTCTTATCTGATGCATGTCGAAGTTATTAGCGGCAGTCTTATAATCTGAAGTAAAGAAAGGGCTCACTCGTAACTTAGAAGCAAGTGTCTTATTATCAGATTTAGCATACTTCTTAGTTATAAATATCTTACAGAAATAGGAGTATAATGCACCGACATTCATCTGTATGGGATGGGCTTTTTGATTTTCTGAAAAATACTTAATGATCCTGTAGCACTTAGGCTTGTCTCGCTTGCCTATAGCCGTCTGTAGTTCAAATATGTTAAAGTCCTTACTGATGCCGATATACTTCTGTACGTGATCTAATGTGACAGTGGTACCTACGCTCAGGTTGAGTGATAGTTTTTCTATCTCGTTAGCAGCTTTGGAGAGATCGCTACCTAGATGTTCTGCTATGATGAGTGCTGTTTTGCTGTCGACTTTTAGGCCTTTGTCCTTGACCATATCTGATATGAATGGTGGCACTTGATTATCATAGAGTTTCTTAGTCTCCAGTATAACCGCATTTTTTTTGACGGCATCCCAGAATTTCTTTTTCCTTTTGTCGAAGGTCTTGTACTTATGAGCGATGACTAATATAGTCTGCTGAGAGGGATTCTTGATATAAGATTCTAATTGAGGTAGTGAGCTCATACTTTGAGCTTCTTTGACTATCACCACACGGTATGGTGACATCATCGGAAACTGCATTGCTTGATCTATTACTTGCTTAGCTGTAGATTCCTTGCCGTAGAGTACGGCTTGGTTAAATGATTTTTCAGCTTCTGGCAGTATCCCATGTTCTATTTCCTTTACTACCATATCGATGAAGTAAGGTTCTGGTCCTTGCAGGAAATAGATAGGGGCATAATTCTTTGCCTTGATATCGCTGATGATCTTTTTGTATTCTACAGCCATGATTTCTTTTAATGTTGATGTTTTCTATTACTTGCTATTCTCTCAAATATGAAGTCATACGTCAAGAAAATAGAAACTGAAAAGTACTGACTCTCGACGCTATTATCGCCACTAAATGTGAATATATTATCACTCGTGATATTAGATAGGTCAGTAAGTTGCTTACCCACTTTGCTTCTGCCATAAGAGACATCAGCACCTAGCGAGAATATACTGCTACCATAGGTCGCAAGCACACCCCCTGATATATGAAATATATTAGGTGTAGAACTTAAGTATTCTGCACTCTGATTAATCATAAGATTATTATTCTGATTGAAGTCTGTTCTAAATCCTCCGAGTAAGGTGATACGGTCATTCTTAATATATTCGAGACCTATGGCTACATTAAGGACATTCTCATTACCTGTTGTGAGACTGATTTCGTAATTGGCTTCTTCTATGGATACACCATCGAATGTATCAGAGGCATCCTGGAATATAGTGTAGGTATCAATCTCCCTAAAGTATTCTGCGGAAGCAAACAGACGATACTTAGAGAACCCAAAATCAAAACCTAAGCCTATAGATAGCGGTGACTTATACAGCGCCTCATCTAAGTTAGCTCTATTAGATACGACTTGAAAACTTGAATCTATCAAGCTAATCCGCTGGTCATCTATGGCATAATTAGTAGCTGACCTGAGGACACCATACAGAGGCGTGGTGACGGTAAGACCCAACTGAACATTATCTTCGGCATAGGATATACCAAATTTGCTTATCCAGCCGCTATAGACATCAATGTTATAATCGAATGTCGACCTCCATGATTGTATTAATGATGTAGGACTCTGGCTTAGCAATATTTCCTTAGTAAAGTCCAACTCTAAGCTCTGACCATGCCATACAGAAAACTGTGATAGTCCTATGCCCAGATTCTCATTGATCTTGTAACCTAATGCAAGTCCGTACCAGTCTTCATTCTTTTTTCTATGGAACTTCAGGTCACTGCGGAATACGAAGAGGTCTGTAGGATTAATCTTATCTACGATTCTATCTTCGAAACTGATATCTGATTTGTATCTCTTAAATGTCGCAATACCAGCGATAATTCTATCTGTCTTAAATGGTCTAAACCTCACAGCTAAGAAACCAGGCGAAAACCTAAAACCATTGTCAGAGAGTGATTGGTTATTACCCAGGAAATTAAGATTACTTAGATTAGAGTAGGTAGGAGATATAAATGAGAACGCAAAACCTAAATTGCCTCCTAAGGTGATCGCTCCAGGATTATAGAATATAGAGGTCTCATCATGGGCAGAAGAGATAACGGCACCATTAAGCAATAGGCCATGTGCACCAAACTGGTGAGACCAATAGTGTGCATCAGTCTGGCTATATGCCAGGCTCGATAATAGTGATGAAAGTATGAGGATATATAATGTTCTCATTGCCTATTCCAAACTTATAAATAATATCTAATATGTCCTTCTTAATTATAGATTATGTTATAAATGAGGACTTAGGGGGCATTAGCTTATAGTTACGAATTTACTTTGATTAATTTATTGACGATCATTAGGTTCAGTAGTTCTTGTCTCTTGAGCTTTCTGATCACTGCGGCACCACATGAGGAGCAGTAGCATAAGTAGTGATACTATTCTCATATAACATTGATATATTCAGCTAATTTTTTATTTATAATATCATACAGCTCTTCACTCCATGGGACGTGATCTATATCTGGATAATTGGGATTGACCCTGAAGTCTCTTGGACTTATGATAACCTCTATGGCTTTGTGGTCAGTCTGTTTGGCCATCACAAAAACTTCTTCGATAGCTCTATCACCAAGTGGTATACATCCTACAGTTACATCTTTTCCATGTATAAATATATCTGACCCGATATCAGTTCTATAGTCTAATATCGCTTTCTGCTTCTCAAAGTCATTGGGGTAACTGACCTTAAGAGAGAGGTAGAACTTGCTGTTAGGGTTAAGGTATTCTATGTTATAAATGCCTTCAGGAATCTGCTTGTCTCCTTCCCTCAGCTTAGGCCCTAAAGTACCGCTTGTCGCTGAGAAAGGATAGCTCTTAAGCAGATGATAGCTTGTGTCGATATAGGCCCACACTTCCAAGATCTGCTCTTCTTTGAACGCAAGGATGGAGAACTTCTGCGGCAGTTCCTGTAGGCCTATTTCAGATAAGTTTTTTTGTAATCGCGAAGTAACTTGATCATAGAGTTTTTCCTTTACTGACTCTGCAGTATTTTGGGTTTTTACCTTATTGACGATGGGCATATATACGGATCTTCCATACCTGTAACTTAGATTTACTGATAGTATGAGTATAGTTAAAAATACAAACTTCTTGATGCAACTCTTATTTTTCATCTCTATATTGAACTGGTTCTTATCACTATAAGAAGTTGTACCAAATTTTTTAAATCATAGACTGGATGGTCAATTTCTTATTGGATCAATATCGAACATAATCCACAAACTGCAGTAATAGCCCTGACTTATAAGAACTGAAATTACTTAAAGATAGGTTCTTATCTGAAAACGTTATGAAAGTGAGGATATTGCACCAAAACAATCGAAAAAAGCTAATACAAGTATTACTCAGTATTGCATTCTTAGTAATCATATTATATGTAGCAGCTTCATTCTACGTCACATCTAAGATACGTACTGCAGTAGAAGATGATCCTGATATAGAGCTGTTAGATTTTTCAGTCCACCTGTGGTCAGGTAGTATGGATATAGATAGTCTTAAGTACCATAAAGTTATAGAAGGTAGTAAAGAAGTGAATATGTCATTAGTAGGCACTCGTGTGCAAGGTGTAGGCTATTGGGATTATCTCACTAAAGGATCTATCCATATAGATGGGATCTATGTGGATAATACTTCTCTGGCTATCAATACTTATAGGGAGGTGTCAGTCATAGAGCCTGATACACTTCCCAAAAAGGAAAACTTCATCAAAGAAATAATCGTAGGTGAGGTCATACTGAAGTCTGGTTATATAGATTATGATACCGATGGTAAGCGGATACAGTTGCTGCTTAATAATGCAACGGTCAGTGACTTAGAGATGCACGCCGATACTTCCTACATTATAGGATGGTCAGATCTAAGATTATCAGCAGAGAATTTTCTGTATGATGACAATCAGGCGCATCATATACTTCGCATTAAGGATATAGAGATTAATGATCAGGTCCTGAGAGTAGATAGCTTAGAGTTAATACCTAAAAGGTCTAAGGAAAACTTCAATCTACCTTTAGAATACAGAAAGACAAGAATAGAACTTTTCATTAATCATATAGATATATATGGAATGGATCTGCTAAGAATGGTATCGGAGCAATCTATTGTTATAGAAAAAATAGTGTCCCACAGCGGAAGTTTATCCTTGTATAATGATCGCAACAAAGCTGGTTGTCCCGACTGTATTAAGAAGTACTTTCATGAAATGTTTCATGAGGTTGATATGCCTATAAAAGTGGATACCATAGCAATAAAAGATAGCAGAATAGAATTACAACAGATCGACGAAGGGGATAGTATGGAAGTGAAATTGTTCTGGAATCACGTATATGCGACTCTATACGGAGTAGATAATAATGCTAAAAATTCTAACAATGTCGTAGTAGACCTCCAAGCTAAATTTATGAATTCGTCTACCACAAAAATCAAATTTGAGTTGCCGGTTACTGATCCTAATAGAGATTATACATACAAAGGATCTCTGGATTCTATGGACTTAAAAGTACTCAATAGATTTCTGAAATTTTCTAACCAATTTCGTGTAGATGGCGGTCACCTAAGTAGTCTTAATTTTGAAGGAAGAGGTAACCTTATGCAATCAACTGGTGAGATGGAGTTAAGATATTCTGGGTTAAAATTGAAATTATTAAATAAGGACCTTAGACCAAAAAATTTACTTTCAGGCTTGCTTAATTCTATCTTAGGCAAGGATAATAATCCTTCTGGCAATAAGCTGCGTATAGGAAAGATCTATCATGAGCGTGATATGCATAAAGATTTTTTTGGCAATTGGTGGCTCGCATTGCAGTCTGGGATTAAGTCCACTACAGTCCCTAATATATTGCTGTCGGATAAACTTGATAGCAAAACTGTAAAGCTTGATAAGTAATGTACTATAGTTGTATATTTCTTACTTAAAAGTTACAAATATTATCCTATCGAACTTTAATCATTATACATAGTAACTAAGGCATGACGACTAAAGTTACAATGTTAAATTTCCTCAAGAGCACTTGGAAGCAATTCACTGATGATGAGGGCTTCATGATGGCAGGAGCATTGTCCTATTATACTCTTTTCTCTATCACTCCGCTATTAGTTATTGTAATCTCGGTATTAGGCTTAGTGATAGAATCCACTGAGATCGAAGCTGCATTGTTCCAGCAATTAGGGAGTATTATGGGCTATGGTCATGCGGAGGAATTACAAGCTATGGTCGATAATACAAGAAGCACTTCTTCAAGTGTAATAGCAACTATAGTATCAACAGTGACATTATTAATTTCATCTACTGCAGTTGTCATTCATCTAAAAGATGCTCTTAATAAATCATGGAATGTCATCAAAGATCCCAAGTTGGGATTGAAAGCCATAATTAAAGATCGTATTCTCTCATTTGGATTTCTCTTAGGGATAGGTTTTGTATTCTTGGTTTCCTTGGGTCTTAATGCAGTAGCTACTGTCCTCTCTGATAGAGTAAGTATTTTACTGCCAGAAATCGGTGAGACTGCAGTTATATTGATCTCTACAACTATCAGCTTGGTCATCACCTTTGTGATGTTCTATTTACTATTCAGATTATTGCCTGATGCAAGATTAGCTAATAAGGACCTTATAGTAGGCGCCGCTGTAACTACGATACTATTTATAATTGGAAAATATGCTATCGGATTTTATTTAGGTAATAGTAATATCAGTACCACATTTGGAGGAGCAGGAGCACTGGCCAGTTTTATGGTTTGGGTGTACTATAATTCCATTATTTTGATAGTCGGAGCAGAGTTTACTCAGGTATATGCCAAGTCTAACGGTAGACAGGTTAATCCCACTGATCAATCGGTCAAAGTTCAAAGAGTGATCAAAAAGAAAAGTGATGGAAAGGTACTGAAAAGTGATATGTCTTAATTTTTATAGAATTAATTAACGAGATTATATATGTCTAAGAAACCATTATACCGAAAGAAAAAATTTATCATAATTGCTGCTGTCATTTTAGGCTTGGTCATACTAAGATTATTACTACCTACTATAGTAAAGAACTATGTCAATAAGACACTATCTAATATACCAGATTATTACGGTCATGTAGATGATATAGATATATCGCTATGGCGGGGAGCTTACGTGATACATGGATTATACATCAATAAGACAGACTCTGGTACTCAGGTACCATTTATTAATCTTGCTCGTACAGATATATCCGTACAATGGAAATCCCTACTTGAAGGACGTATTGTATCGGAAATAGAATTAGATACGCCTCAGGTCATATACGTGTTCGAAGATCATGAAGCAGCCTCAGATACCGAGATGGATGACTGGACAGAAGCCATCACAGATATAGTACCAGTATCGATTAACAGATTAGCTATCACTAATGGAAAGTTAGCTTTTGTGCAAGTAGTACCAGACCCTTCCATAGACTTACATATCTATGACCTTAATGGAGAAGCTACCAACTTACAGAATGTGATAGATAAAAATATCAAACTGCCTTCCGCCTTCAAAATCGATGGTAAAAGTATAGGTGAGGGTGATCTTAATATTGATGGTAAGTTAAACCTACTTAAGGTGATCCCTGATATGGATATTGCTGTTTCTCTCGAGAATGCTGATATTACTTCGATGAATGAATTCTTTGAAGAATATGCCAAGTTAAACTTTGAGAAAGGGAAGCTAAATGTATACAGTGAGATCGCTATTGCGGATGGATATCTGAAAAGTTATGTAAAACCAATGCTTAAGGAATCTAAACTAATAGGACCTGATGATAATTTCTTCGAAAAATTATGGGAGGGATTTGTAGGGTTTTTCAAGTTTGTTCTGAAGAATCAGAAAACTGATAACGTGGCTACTAAAATTCCTATAGAAGGAGATCTTAATGATAGTTCAGTAGATGTATGGACCACTGTATTTAACCTCATCAAAAATGCTTGGTTCGAAGCTTTCCAAGGTGGGACTGATGATAACATAGAATATAA
>CALLAG010000002.1 GCA_938002705.1 uncultured Saprospiraceae bacterium
CATCGTGGACTGGGATAGCAACGTGGAATGGTGTAAGTTTTGACATTTTTCTATTTTTTAAGTTTGGAATTAGGACGTTCGAATTCTGAACTGGCTTTCCATTGTGGCCAGTCTCTGCTGTTAGCTATATCATACCCGATATTGTAATATATTTGAGCGTCTTGTACAGCGCCATCCATCTGCCATGTATCTGCATCGAATTCATCAGAAGGTGCATGGTAGCTGTTAATTGTAAATGAATCTCTGAGCGCTTTGGCGTATTCTTTACCCTTGGTCATATGGTTGTATCCACCATCGCCATATAGGGCAGGCACGCCTGACTTAGCAAAGTTAAAATGATCAGATCTGAAGAAATATCCTTTCTCAGGTTCTTGTTCTGCCATGACGTATCTGCCTTGCGCTTCTGCATGCTTCTTAGCATAGTTATCCATCTCAGAGTGTCCCAGTCCTGTAACTGTGAAGTCCTTCATCAGGCCATTAGGATTGACCCCATCGAGATTAAGATTACATACCGTATTCTCTAATGGTACAGTAGGTGATTTGACATAGTATTCTGATCCCAGTAGTCCCTGTTCTTCTGCTGTGACGAATAAGAGCATGACAGATCTCTCAGGTGGTGCTTGTGTGTAGGCCTCAGCGATAGCGAGGAGTGTAGCAGTACCACTTGCATTATCGAGAGCCCCGTTATATATAGAGTCTCCCTCTACTACCTTGCCTATGCCTATATGGTCCCAGTGTGCTGTATAGGTGATGTATTCGTCAGGGTACTTCGTGCCCTTTACTATGCCTATAACATTCTTGGACATACATTCTTTATAGCTGTTCTTAAGTGATGCTGTCGCTTTGGTATTAAGGGATACGGGCTTGAAGCCAGGTTCTCTTGCTTTCTTTATCTCTGCAGTAAAGTCTAATCCTGCTTTCTCAAATAGTTCTTGTGACTTCTGTAGCGATATCCATCCTTTGATACCACAGTCAGATGACCTGTCGAGCCCTGATAGGCCTTGCTGCGGCCCTTGCCACGAACTCTGCACTACGAACCAAGGGTAGCCTGCTGAGCTCGTCTCGTGGATGATGAGGAGTCCCGCTGCGCCTTGTCTGTCAGCTTCTTCGTACTTGTAAGTCCATCTTCCATAGTATGTCATGATGTCTCCTTTAAAGTATTCTGGATCATCTCCGCCGTAGCCAGGATCATTGACTAATACAACTGCCGTCTTTCCCTTCATATCTATGCCGGCATAGTCATTCCAGCCTAGCTTTTCGTCTACGATTCCATATCCGCAGAATACCATCTCAGAATTATCTAAGGAGATATTGTCTTCATTTCTTTGGGTATGGATCACGAAGTCTTTGCCTTTGTCCCATGTTAGATTTCCATTGGGTGTGGTAAGTTTCATATGCTCAGAGATCTCCCCATCTATAGTGAGTAAGGGCACCTCTTGGGTGTAGGTATTGCCATTACCAGGTTCTATATTAAGATTTTTTAATTGGTCTACGAGATAGTCTACGGTCATTATACCGCCTTCAGTACAAGGCATTCTACCCATATATTTGTCGGAAGACAGTTCTTGTAGATGTTGCTTGATGGTCTCACCGTTGATTGTGATATCTGTAGGAGGTGTCGTCGTTTCTTGTTTGCAACATGTACATACAAGCACTGAGAAGAGGATTGTAAGGTATTTGATAGGCACGATGATCTTAGTTTTATGTTATTGTAAACATAATTAAGATATCTGATAAGTAGCCTGATTATGGACACAGAATCACAATAAAAAAGCCGAAACTTATTGCTAAGCTTCGGCTGTATTTTTTATAATTAGTAAGCGTTTACTTCGTCTTGATCAGTTGTTGTGATACAGAGAAGCCTTCTCCTAATATCGTCATGATATAGTGTCCTTCATTGATGTCTGACAGATCTATGGATGTCTTTATATTATTTGTATTTACACTTTTGATTAATTGATTAAGTGTATTGTAGATATTAATCTGCTGTATATTATTATTGCCTTCTACGATAACATTATCTAAGAATGGGTTAGGGTAGACGCTGATGCCCTGGCTCGCAGGTGTATCAGTGGCAGATGACATAGGATTGTAAGTGATCACATATTCTTGTACATCAGTCTGACATTCTTCTACTAATAATTCCATCTTCCAATCAAAGAAGTAATGGTAGAAATTCTGACCAAAAATAGAACGACTAATTCTGGCGACATTAGACACAGTATATGGATAGTCGAGATCGCCACTTAGTATGCTGAATCTCGGGTTAAATCTTCCTAATGATTCCATATTGAAATCTCTATCAGTCTTAATCTCATATGATCCTGTTTCCATTTCGAAATCTAATTCTACTGTCTGTACGCCTTCGCCTACATTTACTGTTTTTTCATGTATTACATCTTGGTTTATAGCATTGACAACAATGAATTTTCTTTCACCTTCAGCTTCAGAATTAACCACAAAGCTCTTAAGTATCGATGGCTCATCTACGACAAAAAATAAAGAGCCTATAACAGATGGCGCCTCGAATATTGGTTTTTCTAGAGCCAGGTCTATATCTGCTCCACCTATATATACTGGTGCCTCTTGTGACACTTTGTAATCAAAGTAGACTATCGTATCATTAGATAGATTGCCAGTTGTATATTCTGTTCCAGCAGCGATTAATATTGTTCCTTCACTATTAGCATACCATGATACATCTTCTTCGTCGACTTGTAGTGTAACGGCTGTGTTTTCTTCTTCAAACTCTGTAGCATATGTAATGCCTAAGTTACTCGGATCTACAAATTGTATGTTGACCTTAGAGGATTCTAAGGAATCACAATCGTTCTGATTTGTAGCAAAGTATTCTCCGCTTTCAGTTACAGTTATTTTATCTATGTTCTCTCCTGTAGACCAGTCTGTATTTCCTTCAGACCTTGTAGCGATATCTATAGTCTCTCCTATACATAAAATGACATCTTCTGCAAGATTAATCTTAGGAGCTGATAATACTTCTGGTCCTCTGACGATAACTGTCTGTCCGTAGTTAGAGCAATCATTGTCTCCTGTCATTACACAATACATGCCTGGCTCAGTCACAGTTATAGTACTGCCAGTCTGACCATTACTCCATACTCCTGATGTCATATCTGATGTTGTGAGTGTGACATCACCAGTAAGACAATCTAATCTTGATCCCGTAGACTCTACTGATAATAGTTCCTCCATACATCCGCCTTCGTTAATGATGTGGTGCTTGTCTGCTTCTATATCTGTATAAGAAGTCGTCACTCCTGATGGCCACGCGATAGTAAGAGAATCTATAACTGTCGCCTCATCGAGACCAAATCTCGCTGTGAGCGAATTAGTTATACCATAACCTACACCGGCTTTCATAATTCTTGTCTGTACTCCCCATTCTCCATATAGTTTGATAATAGAGCCTACACCTGATCTGTTAGATGCATCACCCTTGAGAGAGAATGCAGCATAATGGTTGTCATTAGGTATGCTCATCCATAATCTGTCTCTGTCACCATTAAGCCCTGATCCTAATGGTCTATAAGATGCCATGATATCTATGAATCCATCTTCGTTAGCATCTCCTAATGCGAATGAGAAAGTCTGCAATGTACTCATAGGTGCACCACTATTAGTGAATGACTTATTGCCATCATTAAGTAATAGTCTGTCACCACCACCTACTAATAGGATGTCTAAGAATCCATCATTATTGAAGTCAGCCATAGCTGACTGATAACCTTCTGTAAGAATCTCAGTACCGTCGTTAAGTAATGGAATCTCTTGGAAGAATTGATTATTGACATTTTCAAACAACTGACTTCTGAATTCGTGGTTAATCATGAATAAGTCCTGGTCTCCATCATTATCGATGTCACCAAAATTAGCAGTCCATGTCTGTGCACCTACAGCAAGACCGTATGCTGCTGCAGCTTCTCTAAATGTTCCATTATCATTTATAAATAGAGCATTAATCCTTCTTGGGTCAGTGTCTTC
Source organism: uncultured Saprospiraceae bacterium (assembly GCA_938002705.1). Classification (GTDB taxonomy): domain Bacteria; phylum Bacteroidota; class Bacteroidia; order Chitinophagales; family Saprospiraceae; genus RFSX01. Next base: position 4,003 of record CALLAG010000002.1, read on the forward strand.
TTCTACACCTAATCTACACTTAGCGATATATAGATCTAAGTCACCGTCACCGTCTACATCAGTCCACTCTGATCCATAGTTACCAGAATTATCTGATTCTGGTGTCGTAGTCATATCTATGATATCACCGTCCCTGACGAATCCACCATTCTTATCATTCATAAATATCTCGCTTACACCATCATCATCACATATAAATGCATCTAACCAGCCGTCATTATCGATATCTACAAAATTAGACCCTTGTGCAAAAAAATCTTTTTCTGATTGGAATGTTTGCTCATATGCCATAGGGTCTTTGCCACCCTTGTATATTTTCATTCCATTATAATTACCTGCTGTCAGAATATCTGAATAGCCATCGTTATCTACATCAGCAACAGCGATTGTCCATGAGTCTCCGTCTATAGTATCTATGACGAATGATTGGAAGAATTCACCATTGTTAGATTGCAGATCGATAACAACCTTGTTAGCATTAGCTATACGTATGATATCGTCACGGTAGTCACCATTAACATCTACAAAAGCCTTGCATATAGGGCCACCGACTTCGTTCTCAGTCAGAAGGTCTGACGAGTTAATGAATGCAGCAAAATCTTGACTAAAAACTGATTGTGTCAATAACAATCCAAAAATCAACGCGAGTAAACGGTTCATTATAATTCTCATTTTATAAATAAATAATATCGTAGTAAGCAATCTACGTCCTTAACACACTTAAGTTCTATTAAGTTGAATAGAATAGCTTAAGGAGGAATAGATCTGTGAGGGTAAGGTAATTATATAAAGTTATCAATAATTTGTCCAAAAAGCATCAATTTAGAGCAAATAGACGCTATTCTAACGGGTGGGAAGAGGTAATTGTCGTTAATGTTGTGATAATTAGTTCATTATGATGAGTTTGTATAGACTTAAGCAGCGATCAGTGTGACCTTTTACATGATATAACCCATCCCTTTTATAATTAGAAGAGAGGTCAAGACCTTCTTCTCGATACCAATCCGAAACTAAGGTCTGTGACCTCTCGCTTCTACAGAACTTACACCTTCCTACCAAACATCCTATTAATCATACGCTTCTCAAAATTCCAGAAGAAAGTAAACTGACCGAAGATGAATCCGTAAATCAGCAGTATGATGTTATACACTGGTAAGATGAGAATGTAATAAATTATAGAGAAGAGCAGTGACTTCTGTCCATCTTCGACAAAGAAACCTACGATAGGCCGCTTAAGAAACATAACGGTGAATCCGGTACAGGCGAAGACTAAAAGTATTATAAATACCTGAGAGCCTTTGACACCCCAGCGTTCTCGTAATTTATCTAGTAAGCTTTTTTTTGATTGATTGGTCATATGTGATTTTTCTTGATATTATCACTTGCTTGTTATTGTACAATTCGAAAGAGTAATTCTTAACTCAACAATGGGACATTAAAAAGTTCATGATTTGACAAATTAACTCGTAACTAAAATTACTCTACCCAATCCGCTATAAAGAGATTAGTATCTCTCGTGCCGCCGTTATTTCTGTTGGATGCAAAAACTAATTTCTTACCATCAAATGAAAACATTGGAAATGAGTCAAATGTATTGTCAAAAGTAATCTGCTCTAATCCAGTACCGTCGAGATTGACCATGAATAGGTTGAAAGGAAACCCTCTTTTAGAGTTATGGTTACTCGCAAAAATCACCTTCTCGCCAGAAGGATGGAAGAATGGAGCCCAGTTTGCATTACCCAGATCAGTGATTTTTTTCAGATTACTACCATCCACGTCACATACGTAGAGTTCCATGTCTGTAGGCTTGACAAGTCCTTCGAGTAGAAGGTCTTTGTATTCTTTGATATCTTCAGGTGTCTGAGGTCGTGATGATCTGAATATCAACTTGGTTCCATCAGGAGAGAAGAAAGCACCACCATCATAACCGAGTCCACTTGTGACTTGCTGGACATTACTGCCATCGATATTCATAGTGTATAATTCTAGGTCACCAGTTCTTATTGATGTGAATACGATGAGGTCTCCCTTAGGACTTACTGTCGGCTCGGCATCATAGCCTGGCTCGTCAGTGAGTTGCTTGATGATGTTACCATCGAGGTCTGCAGTGAATATATCAAATGTCTCATATATCGGCCACACATACTTACCATCCGTTCTTCGTTCTGGTGTCGGCGGACAATTCTTATCGGCTAAGTGTGTAGATGCATAGATGATCTGATTGTTACCAGGTAAGAAATAAGAGCAAGTCGTTCTTCCTTCTCCTGTACTTAGTAGTGGGTGAGTCGTCTCGGCATTCATTTCTTTAGTAGGATCCATGAAGTATATCTGGTCACATTCTACTCCCCACTTTTCGTTAGTCGCTTGGAATACAAGGTACTTATCGTCAAAACTCCAATATGCTTCTGCATTATCACCACCGAAAGTCAATTGTCTGACGTTCTTGAGGTGTTTTTCTTTTTCATATCTTAGTTCGCCATCAGCAAATTGTGGCGTTGTAGCTGCGCCGTGAGCGTGTCCATGATCTCCATCAGTGCCATGTTCGTGACCATGAGCATGTGCAGAATCACCATCGTGAGAATGTCCTTCTCCGTGATTTTCTTCAGAATGGCTGTGTAAGGCACCTTCTTTATGGCTGTGACCATCGTTTTTGCATTGGTAAAATGACAATAAGATGACTGAGAGGAATAATACTTTCGTTAATTTCATGGCTCGATATATAGTTATGATCAAAGAAGTGAATTATTACTCACTTCCAAACTCAATTTCAAAATGATGACAAACATATTAAAATTAACAATTCTTCTCACTGTTGTAGGCCTACTATCATGCAAATCAACTCAGATTGTCAGCATAGATTCTCAGATACTTGCTGATGTTGTAGAAGATGTCACAATACTGTCCTCTGATGAGATGGAAGGGAGAGAGACTGGTACCGTAGGAGAGGAGAAAGCAGCAGAATATATTGTAGGTAGATATAAGGAAGTAGGCTTAGAAGGTATTATGGAGATAGAAGAGTCCTTCTACCAATTCTTTCAGAAGCGTATCAAGTCTAATCCTCATGAGACGGAGCCTAATCCTAATGATCCAGTCATTATAGGTAGAAATGTGATAGGTTATAAGAATAATAATGCAAAGCATACCATCATCATAGGTGCTCATTATGACCACTTAGGTTATGGTGGAGAGGGATCACTTTATGTAGGTCCACCCGCTATACATAATGGTGCTGATGATAACGCATCCGGTGTAGCTGCAATGTTAGCATTGGCAGAATATTTTAATACACACCCTATTAATAGTAATATCTTATTCATCGCATTCTCGGGTGAGGAGAAAGGATTATGGGGTAGTAACTACTTTGTAGATCACAGTCCTATAGAATTAGTAGACTTTAATTTTATGGTCAATATGGATATGATCGGGAGGCTAAATGAAGATCGACAACTGGCAATATATGGCGTAGGGACGACACCCGTATGGAATAAGATTATACACTCTATTAAGTCGCCTAAGTTCAAGTATTCGATACAGGAGTCTGGCGTAGGTCCATCTGATCATACATCGTTTTATCTAGAAGGTATTCCGGTATTGCATTTCTTTACAGGACAGCATGAGGACTACCACCGACCATCTGATGATGTAGAGAAAATCAACTTTGAAGGCTTAGGGGACATCATTAGTTACATATCGCAAGTCATCACGATCGCAGATAAGAAAGGTAAGCTGACTTACGTAAAAACTAAAGACGAATCCACAGAAGCACCAGACTTCAAAGTGACCTTAGGTGTTATACCAGATTACTTATTTGATGGTAAAGGTATGCGTATCGACGGTGTGAGAGAAGACCGTCCTGCCTCTAATGCGGGTATCATCAAAGGGGATATAGTAAAAGAGATGGGACACCTTAAGATCGTAGATATGATGAGTTATATGAAAGCGCTAAGTGCATTTAATCCTGGAGAGACGGTTAAGGTTAAGGTAGAGCGAGAGGGTAAGTCTATCGTTAAGGATGTTACTTTCTAATAAGGCATTATAATAGTGTTCTGGCAAGTTCGCATTGTGTAAGCTGTATGCAATGAGGCTAACTGTAACGATTGTAGTTTATGTTGGCGTCCCCGCCGCTATGCTCTGTTTGATTTTGTAAGCGAAGATTCCTGTTCCTACAATTCAGATTTCTGAAGCTAGTATGTAAGGTAGTACACGTCATATACTTTTTCTAATACTTAGACAATGATTTAATTTTTGTTTAACTGAGGATACATGTGTAATTGTATTCTCTTTATGTAATTTGGTGCACGGATTAAAAAAAACTTCGATTATGAAATATGTACTACTACCGTTAGTGAGTTTAATACTGCTCTCATTTGTCATTGTAGAATTATATGACTTTGATAAGATGCTTATTAATTTAGATAATTATAG
>CALLAG010000003.1 GCA_938002705.1 uncultured Saprospiraceae bacterium
ATTAGTTAGCCATTAGATAGTTTTGTATTATTTTTATAAATAACAGATAAATGACAGCATATATTTATTATGCAAGCGTTAAGCTATTGTACAAACTATTTCCTTGTTATCTTTATAGCAGGATTTTATGATTATGAGACTCTATTTTTATAAAAATGAAAACAATTTATCAGCAGATGAGAATTAATATTATTGGATTTGTAATACTTATAGGACTTGTGACAAGTTCATGCGGAGCTAAGAAGAAAATGGCTGAAGCACAAGAGAGGTTTGATTCAGAATTAGCTATAGCTAATAAGCAACTAGGAGAATGCGGAGAAGAGTTGAGTAAGTACATGAATAGACTTGCAGAATGTGAGAAAGAGAAAGAGAGACTGCAATCTTCTGTAAAACTTACTAATGAGAAGCTAAGCTTAAGGGAAGAACAGATAGAAGATCTGAAATCACAAAGAAGTCAGCAAGTAGAACAGATAGGAGACCTCACAGTCCTGAGCAAAGGGGCTAACGAAAATATCAAAGAAACGCTGAGTCAGTTAGAAGGAAAAGATAGATATATCAATCTACTCCAAGCCGCTAAGACCAAAGTAGATTCTATCAATCTTGCACTTGCTGTCAACTTAAAAGGTGTCCTTTCTCAAGGGATAAGCGACCAAGATGTAGACATCCAAGTAGATAAGACTGTCGTATTTGTCAATATCTCAGATAAAATGCTTTTCTATAGCGGTAGATCAGATATTACACCAAGAGCATCAGAAGTACTCGGTAAGATCGCTAAGATCATAGAATCAAGACCTAATCTCGAGGTGATGGTAGAAGGCTACACAGATAATATGCCTATATCAAGTTCTTGTATGAAAGATAACTGGGATCTAAGTGTCAAAAGAGCAACTTCTGTGGTAAGAGTATTACAACAAGATTATAATATAGATCCTAATAGACTTATAGCGGCAGGAAGAGGAGAGTATAATGCACTTGCTAGCAATGAGACGATAGAAGGCAGATCAGCTAATAGACGTACTAGAATAATCATATTACCTAAGCTGGATCAGTTCTATGATCTACTTAATCCGGAAATGGCGCCTAAGTAATTAACGACAACAGTTCTGCTTAAGAAATAATATTTAATGAGCTTATCTCGCAAGAGGTAAGCTCATTTTTTATTTGTGGAAGCAACGTTCACTGATACCTCAGGGTATAACAGGTAGACATTCACAAACAACAATCCAATAGGAATGAAAAAATATCTGACAATTCTACTTGTGACCATTAGTATAATCACTGGCCAATCACAATCTATAGAAGGTGAGACACTCGTGTGTACAGAATCATGTATAGAATATATAATCAATGATGGGATAGGTGGTCCATATCTATGGTCTACTGACATAGGTAAGATGGATGATAATAAAGGAACAGAGGTTACCGTATGTTGGGATAGTAGAGGGACTGGTGAGCTATCAGTACTGGACTTGTCAGGTGCTTCTGGAGCTCAGAAGACGACTATACAAGTAGAAGTAATCGATCAGCCTATTGCGCAAGTTTATTTTCCAGAATTTCCTATTTGTGCAGAATTAGATAGTCTAAGAGAAGAGCAACCCAATACAGATTTTGTTGTGTATAAATGCCAGACTGTCTGTGCAGGTAGCACCGTGAGCTACTTTGCTGAAGGCATCGGAGCGGATCAGGATAGTAGTTATGTGAGATGGACAGTAGAGGGCGGCATCACGGATTATTCTGATTACGAAAATGCAAATGAGAGTGGAGGTATAACAGTAACATGGGGCGATGGAGATTTTGGGTCTATAATAGTTGAGGTCACTAATATAGCTGGATGCACGGATGTAGAGACATACTGTATAGAGATCCTCGATAATCCTGATGTGACGATTACAAGTTCTCAGTCAGGCCCACTTTGTGTAGGCCAGAATGTAACACTACAAGCGATATCAGATAATGCTGTAGACTTCTATTGGAGTATAGATGACATCAGTTATGGTGACCAATCTTCAGCTCGTTTTTCATTTGATAATATAGGTACTTACGATGTCCAGCTAATAAGCAGAACTGAATGCCTGTGTGCTGATACTCTTAATTATATTATAGATGTAACAGATGTCTCTGGTCCAGAGATAGATTGTATATCTACGTCTCATATCAATGTACCTCAGACCTATTACGCTACTGAAGAATGTGATAGTTATCAGTGGGCTGTAGGACCTCAAGGGATAATAGTAGATGGTGGTGGCCCAGATGATAACTTCATAGTCGTAACTTGGACTGATGGTCCATATGGTGAGATCTCGCTCTCTAATAATGGATGTGACAATGCAGTATGCCCACAGACGACTACAGAATATGTACCTGTAATTATTCCAAACTTAGAGATATCAGGTCCAGATGTAGCTTGCAATGAAGGTCAGTCACTGTATAGTCTACCGCTATATCCAGGTACTATATACACATGGTCCCTTACGGGAAATGGAAGTATTGTAGATGGACAAGGCACTAATGAAGTTACGGTACAATGGAACTCGATTCCTTACTTAGGATTAGATGCGACACTCACTGTAATGTATGATAACTGCCTGCTGGAATGCGATGGATCCGCTACTAAGAATATAACACTCAAAGCCAAATACGAGCTTTCAGGATCTGAAAAAAGTATCTGCCAGAATAATATAATAGAGTTTTATTCTATCGCAGGATACAGTGGTGTAAGTGGTGACTGGGAGTTATACGACAGCGAAGGCATACTTCTCGATAGTAGCCCTAATCAAAGTTTTTGGTCAGTAGACGGTACTTATGATCCAGGATTCTACGAGGTAAGATTGATCGATCAATCTGGCGATTATTGTAATGAGACGGCAGTTGTATATTTTGAAATACTAGATAGACCTGATCCGATAACAGGAATAGAGGGTCCACTGACAGTATGTAAGAATGAGAAGTACGTATACACATCAGACTCCAGTACTAATGATATAATTAATTGGTCATTTAATGATGGGGGTATGACGTCTAACTTCACTGATAATTCTGTAGTATATACTTGGTTATCAGATGGTCCCTATACCATCACTGCTGTAGTAGAGAACGATAGAGGATGCGTATCAGATCCATTTACAATTAATCTAAATGCAGCTACATCAGCTGCGATTGCAGGGGGTTCTAATCTATGTATACATGATACAGGTTCTTATAAGGTAGATAATAATACATCTGAAGTTATATGGACGGTAAGTCCTCCTGAGGCAGGCACAGTATATGAGACAGAAGATGGCATAGCAGAGATAACATGGCATGTGGCTGGTACTCACACTGTGTCAGTAGATTTCTGTTCAGCTATTATAAGCTACAATGTCGACGTGATGCCTGGGCCAGAATTTTCAGTGACGTATGACAATGAGTTATGTGCTGGAGAAAATACAACGGTCAATGTGACTACTACAGCAACAGGATCTATGGTCCAGATAGTAGATGCAGATGATAATATAGTAGGTAATGGTACAGAAGTAGGACCAGGATATTTCTATGTAGAACTGACTGATGCGTCAGGATGTAGTGATAGAAAGCAGATAAGTATAGATACAATAGCACCTCCTGTTGTGAGTCTGACGACACCACAGTTAGAGACATTCTGTAAGCCAGCTAATGATAGAATCTTGTATGCTCCAGATAGCCAAGAAGGCTATACCTACGAGTGGTATAGAGATGGTGTGTTATTGTCTAATACCGCAGCTACCCTCGGTACTTCAGATTATGGTACTTACCAAGTGGAAGTAACAGATATCAGAGGATGTAAGACATTGTCTAATGAATTAAATCTAAATGAGAGCTGTGCTATTGATACGCTATTTAATATAACTTTTTGTAACTCTTTAGATACCGTAGGATTCTTAGCTGATAATTTACCTTTCTGTAACGAGTATCAGTTTACTAATGTGTCTTCGGCCGGTCATGATCCTACTACTATATTTTATCAGTTCTATGATCCAGTAATTGGGTTTACTACTTTTAGTAACGATGAGAATCCGTTGCATATCTTTTCTGCACCAGGATATTATAAAGTTGTACAAAGAGGTAATGTCCCTGATGCAGATAATCCTGGACAATTTTGTTCTGATTATTTCCTCGATGTTGTAGAGGTGCCGATAGCTGCATCATTTCATGTGATCAAAAATTGTGTCAATGAACCGATGGAATTCAAAAGTACATCGACATTCTTACCAGGAAAAAACATTATAGCATATGAGTGGGATTTCGGAGATCCAGCAAGTGGAGCGGATAACGTATCTACTGATGCAGCACCTACTCATACATATACAACTACTGGTAACTACTTAGTCAAGCTGACGATAGAATCTGATGATGGATGCTTGTCGAGAGTGATAGAAGAGATATCTGTCAATCCTAACGCAGAAGTAGACTTCGTAATACCGAGAAATCTCTGCGCTGGTGAAGCTCTGAAGTTTGTGACACCTACAGGATCTAATCTGTCAGAGGTAGTATGGACATTCGATGATCCTAATGCCACAGCTGAGCAGAATACTGTAGAGTCAGATATAGCAGTTCATTTCTTTAGCTTACCGGGGACTTATGATGTGACACTTGAGGCTAATAATATCTATGGTTGTAGCTCATCTATTACTAAGTCGATTACTGTAGATAATAATACGCTCACAGGTGATATAGTCGTCAGTGATGCAGGTCCATTATGTGAAGGTACTTCAGCGACATTGACAGCTCCTACAGGTATAGCTTATATATGGTCCACTGGTGAGACTACAGAAAGTATCGATGCTTACGATCAAGGAGTATATCGTGTTACAGTTACAGGTTCTGACGCTTGTAATTATATACCAGAGGAAGTGATCGTAGAGGTTATACCTCGACCGCAATTCGAAGTTATCGCCTATACATATCCAGAGGGTTATTATTATGAAGGTTTACCACATTATGAAGCATTAGAGATATGTAGGGGAGAGCAGTTTGACTTAAGTACGAGATGGAGTAGTAGCTGGACATATACTTGGAATATATTAGGTGCAACGGGTAGGTTTATAGGTTACAATAGTTTAGCTGGATTAGCTGCAGGGACTTATGATGTAATCGTAACGATTAATGATCCAGCAACTGGGTGTTCATTTGATTCTGATCCTTTTTCATTGACTATTAATGATCGTCCAGATTTTGTAACTATAGTCTCTGACCAGTCAGATATGTGTGAAGGTAAGCCATTCGAATTTTCTGTCAGTAACCCAGTTGCTGGTGTTAGATATTATTGGAATGATGGCCAGGTAGGAGAGCGTATAACTGCATCTGCTCCAGGTAATTATTATGTGACTGCCGTCAATGAATATGGTTGCGAAAGTGGTTCTAATTACCTTAATATTTATGCACTTCCTGATACGGACTTATTACCGCAAGGATGTCAGGAAGTTTGCTTTCCCTTTGACCTTTGCTTGCCGAGTCTAAGTTTTGGTGGGACCTATGAGTTGTTTTTAGATGGTGTCTCATTAGGGGCTCCATCATCAGCCACTTCCATTACAGTTACAGATGCTGGTGAGTATCAGATTCTCGTAACCAGTGGACAAGGGTGTCAGAGAATGTCAGAAGTACTTAGCCTATATCCAGAACCACTTAATCATGCTGTGACAGGTTTTGTTTTTATAGATGATAATGATAATGGTGTATTAGATGGTGGGGAGATGATCGTTCCGGGTGCCAATGTGTATCTAAGAATAGGTAATGTCAAAATTGATTCGATACTAACGGACGCAACAGGTGCTTATTCTTTCTCAGGAATCGATAGCAGATATGTTATATTAGAAATCGAAGCGGCTTCACTACCTGTAGATGTACCTGCTGAGCAATTAATCATGTTCGTAGAATTCCAAACTTGTGAGGACATCGATGACTGTAACTTTCCATTAAACACAGATTGTACACCTACTAATGAGCTGTTAGAGTTGATAGTATGTCAAGGTCAAGATGGAGAGTACGAAGGAATTTTTTATCCACCGGGGACTATGGAGACTTTTACATATATGTCAGTAGGTGGATGTGATTCGACTATAGTGTTAAGTGTCGTTGAGACAGTAGAACCTGTAATCTCAGTGGCGACTATGGCAAGTTGTTCTGGAGAAAGTAACGGATCTATGCAGGTAGACGCTAATACAGCTGTAGGATTATTGTTCTCATTAGATAACATATTGCCTTACACGCCTGATTTAGTTTATGGTAACTTAATAGCAGGTACTTACGATCTATTTGTTTTAGATGAGTTAGGATGTACTTACAGTTATCCTCAGGTTATTGGTGACTCACCAGAAATAATTGTGGACTTAAGCCTGACTTCATCATGTGAGGGATTAGATAACGGTATTTTAGAAGTAATTGTAGATCCATCGAGTAACTATGAGTATTCATTGGATGGTGGACCATTCACAACAGACTTAATATATCCTAACTTAGAAGCTGGCGATCATGAATTAATTGTGGTAGATGAGAATGGCTGTGATCTATTAGTACCTTTCGATATCATACAAAAGCAAGGACCATCATTATCAGTTACTACTACAGAATCATGTGCAAGTAGTGATAACGGAACTATAGAATTACTATCCAGTCAGTCGTCTGGCTTAATGATGATCTTAGATAATGGAGCCATGGTTACTGATCAGTTTAGTTTTGATAATCTATCTGCAGGTACACATACATTACTTGTAGATGATGGATTAGGTTGTGCACAGGAATTGACTTTTACGATAGAAGTAGAGGCGACACCTCTACTCTCTTATGATGTTATTAAAACCTGTTTTGGTACAGCTTCTGGACAGATTGTTATTGATGATTTAGGTCCAGGATTTAGCTATGCTGTTAATGCTGGAACATTCAGTACAGAAGTTACATACACTGATCTTAACGAGGGTAACTATGATATACAAGTAGAGTCAAGTAAGGGGTGCATCTATGATTATAATGTGAGTATAGAGGCACATCCTGAGATTATTGTAGACTTATCAGCAGAGGAGTCATGCTCAGGTGAGAGTAACGGTATGATAGTATTGGAGGATATCAGTGATGAACTTTTGTTATCCATAGATGATATTAATTATACAGCGGATAATACAATAGATAATCTGAGTGTAGATCTCTACCAAGTATATGTGAGGGATGAAAATGAGTGTACTAAAGAAGTATCGATAGAAGTATCAGAGGCAACTCAATTAGAACTTAGCTTTGATGATTATGTCACTGATTGTTCTGTGCAATCAGTTCTTATACAACCTACAGTAGTATCGGCATCTGGCGATGTAGAATATACATGGAACACTGGTGATGATACGCCGTCCATTATGGTCGATGAGACGAATACTTACAGCGTAGAGATCTCAGATAAGTGCAGCACAGAAACCTATGAGTGGCATCTGGAATTTGTACAAGCAGAATTAGCCCAGATCTATATGCCTAATATTATAAATATACAAGCAACAGATGTGACCAATCAAACCTTCAAACCACTATTCAGTGATGACGTCATGATAGAAGGATTTAGTATGAAGGTCTACGATAGATGGGGTAATCTCGTATCAGATAGTAAAAACGCTGGCGAAGGCTGGGATGGATATATAAATGGTAACAAAGCAGATAACGGCGTGTATCTATGGTCATATGAGATGAATGTAGAAGAATGCGGAGAGATAAGAACCATTAAGCAAGTAGGTGATGTGACTATCATAAATTAGCCCTGCTTAAGCAGCCCAAAGGGTAGACGAAATCATTGATATACGATGATTTGTCAAGGTTAATCCAGACATTGATTTCGAATAATAAGGTTAAAAAACTGGTAGTTTATAAAAATCAATCGTCTGTTATACTAAAATCAAATGGGACATTATGTCCCTCAATTA
>CALLAG010000004.1 GCA_938002705.1 uncultured Saprospiraceae bacterium
CAGAGACGATAACTCAAAACTACTGAATTCGTTCCTCTCTCGCAATAATAAGGTGTATGTTTATGGCAACCGTAGGTTGACATATATTCGTGCATTCGTGGCAATCACAATGCCGCTTATGCCTTAATCATAATAATCAAAATAATCATAGAAACTTGTCCGCCGTAGACTGATCATGGTTCAGACATCCACTTCGGCTACAAGCCGAAACTTAGGTTTCGTAGACGACCGGAGGTCGTGACGAACACCATTCGTTTTATATTCGTGCATTGGTGGCGATCACAATGCCGCTTATGTTATAATCATAATAATCACAAAAATCTAATTAATCATACTTCAGACCACCGATCTTCTTAGCAATCCGATCAGAGGTTACCTTAGCTATCCCATGTTCCTTAAATAATTTCAGAAGATCCTTTTTTTGTGATTGCACTTCTTTGATAACGCCCTCAGGATTCTTGATGGTGAAGTCTTCAGCTATCTTCAAGATATCTGATTTAGAGATATTAGTTCTCTTAGCATTAATCGATAGTGCTCTGCTCTTGTTCTTAAAGTCGAGTAGGGGATTAAGGGCATAGGTGACATCGTAGGCTGGAGATAGATCCCAACTGTCAGAGGCTTTGTTGTATATAAATGAGTGATTTTTTAGGTGGTCATCAGTATTACCATATATGATATTGAAAACCATTCTTTTATATAGTTCTTCTTTCTGAGCATGAGAAATCTTTAAGAATGAGCATAGCTTAAATAGATTTTCGTATGAAGAGTTTTCTGGATCTCTAAAGTTCCATCCGGTCATACCTGTAGCTGTTAAGACATGTTGCTTCTCACCGTTCTGTCTGTCATATCTTAATGTTGCAAAGTGTTTATCGTCGATCAGCTTAGACTCCATCATTCTTATACCCAGCTTTCTCAATGTCAGATAGTAACAGTATTCTATTGTCTCTCTGGGGTAGTTATTGTCTTCTTCTATGTCGAGCTTTACTAAGAAGTGTTTGTATTTGTCAGAGTATTCTAAGTCGCCAGGGATGATATGACCATCAGCTTTATTTTCTGAAATTAGTATTTTGGGTCTGGCGCCACCAGCAGAGGTGCCTATCTTGAATATATTTATTAAAGCCTTACTGTCTAAGCTTTCCTGTTGCTTAGATTGTTTTAGATTGAGGACGCTCTTGAGGACTTCTATGATTTCCTTTAAGTTGATTTCTGTGTTTTTAGGTATCTTTTTGGCAGGGCTATATTCTATGGCTCCCATCCCACGATTAGCGACATAAGCTAATTGCTCCAGCACAGAAATGTGTTTTTTATCTTTGCTTTCTATCCAGGCTTTGAATATTATAGAGCCAAACATATCTGGTAAGGAATCTGCAAACTGAGGTGGAATACCACTGAATGTGTCATTATCAAACTGGCTGAATAATTGAACATGTGTCGTTCTCTTCAGAATGCCAGTTGCAGGAAATATATTTGATAATACATTGTCTTTAAGGAATTCTGGATTGTACTGAAATGACGATCTTCTTGTATTTTCATCTATTCCTAATCTGCCTATTTCGTGTCCAAATAGATGGACATTTATGATGTCATTCGTTGCCATTAGTACAATGATTTAGTATTAATGACTTGATTCTTGGCTTTTACAATCTCGTTATTGAGTTGCTGGAGAAGGTCTACTTCTTCCATCACTTTCAGTAATGTATCTATTGTAAAGTTCCTACCGAGTTCTAAGTTCTGAATAGTTGTTCTCGATACATTTAGTGACTCAGAGAGTTGGGTCTGAGATAGACCTCTTTGTTTTCTGAGAGCTTTGACCAGAGCACCGATCTCCTTTTTAACGTCCTTTATTTCTATTGTATCAAACATAATTGACCTTTATATTAGTCAATATAGTGCTTTTTGTATTAAAATGCTTGTTATAGTGGTCATAATGCTTAATGATTTAATTTTTTGATGTTGCTGATCATTATAATGGTCAAAATGTATTTATAATATTATAAATGATTAATATAATGGTCATAAATTTTAATAAAAATATATTGGCTTTTAGCTATTATACAACTGAAGATTACTCGACTCGTTCCTCCCTCGCAATGAAAAGGTTTATATTCTTGGCAACCGTAGGTTGACATCTATTCGTGCATTCGTGGCGATCACAATGCCGCTTATGCTTATAAATCTGTATGCGGAAAGCTGATCATATTCGAGACATCTGTACTTAGGTTATAAGCTGAAACTTAAGTTTGATAGACGGCCAATTTTCCACCCCCTAACCCCGGCAAAGCGAGGGAAAATATAAGCGACTTAGAGTCAGTGAAGATAACTGAAGATTACTCGACTCGTTCCTCGCTCGCAATGAAAAAGAGTATATTGATGGCAACCGTAGGTTGACATCTATTCGTGCATTCGTGGCAATCACAATGCCGCTTACGCTTATAAATCTGTACCCCGAAGGCTGATCATAGTTGAGACAAATGAGTAACTATAACTGAAGATTACTCGACTCATACCTCGCTCACAATGAAAAAAAATGGGAGTTATTCAGAGCATTAACAATTAACAATTAACCCTTAATCATCAAACCTACAGTACCACCATCTTCTCATATTCATTGACAGTATCATTATGCAGATGCACTTGGTAGACGCCGGTATTCAGTTTTTTAGTTCTTATTCTTTTTGTGTAGATACCTTTATTTAATAATTCATTATCGAAAATATTAAATAACACTTTACCTTCTTTATCTATGATATCTAAGATATAGAGCCCAGCAGTTTTAGCATGGAATTCTATGATCTGATAGTCAGAATCTGGCATCGGTAGCACATGTAATGGATCACTATCTTTGGAGTTATTGATCCGTTTTAGTTTTTCTGGTATGATCACCGTTGCTGCATTAGTACATGGCTCTATGATGACCTCGAATATAGTGCCCTGTGGCACTTCAAATCCTGGTAATAGATCTATGGTCTGTCCAGCTATG
>CALLAG010000005.1 GCA_938002705.1 uncultured Saprospiraceae bacterium
ATTGATTATCAATGTGTTACGTTGTCTCGATGTCACCTTTATGACTGCTCGTATGTCATAAGTCACGCATTGGTTATTATTTTAAAATAACTTTAAATAATAGCAGCATTATCGGTTAAACTATCGTTATACAGGTGCAAATTATTTATAAACCACTAATCCCGAGCTAATTTAGCTCCTATGGAATTGACAATTAACATCCAACAAGCGGAAACCAACTTCATCAATGCTTGCATTGCTAATGAAGAATGGGCACAGAAGAAGCTATACGAGGATCATTATTCTATGATGTATCCAGTATGTCTTCGTTATGCAACAGATTCTGAGGAGGCATTAGATATACTGCATGAAGGCTTTATCAAAGTATTCAGACATATGTCTAAGTATACAATAGGTACCTCTCTTAAGGCATGGATTAAGAGAATAATGGTCAATACGGCTATTGACTTCTACAGAAAAAGAAGTCGAAGAAGGACAGAGGATATAGACAACGCAATAAGTCTAAGTTCTAATAATCCTGATGTCGTAAGCTCTATGTCGGCAACAGAAATTCTTGCAGCTCTGCAGAAGCTATCCCCAGCTTACAGGTCTGTATTTAACTTATATATTATCGAAGGCTTCTCTCATAGAGAAGTCGCTGAAAAACTAAATATATCTGAAAGTACTTCGCGATCCAACTTAGTGAAAGCGAGACAAAAACTAAGGAAACTATTACTATCTAACGGAACAATCTATGGACAATAAATTTTTTGATCACATCGTAAAATCAAAACTGGAAAATCTTACCAGTGATGATACGCCAAGGTGGGACCTCTTCCAGAAGAAGAAATCCGTGCATGATGGTATGCGTGCTGATACAGCATTCGATAATAATATAAGAAGAACTATAAGCGAGTATACGCAACCTTATAACCCTAATCACTGGAGTATTCTCAAAGCACGACTAGAACGTATCTATCGCTTAAGAAAAGCATTATACTCTGTTAAGGTCTACGAGATACTTGCCGTTCTGCTATTATTCTATTCAGTAGGTAGTAATTATGATTACATCTTTAGCAAAAAAGATAACAGTAATACCATATCAAGTCAGCCGATAGCACTATCTATAGATCAAGATGTCAATTCTGAAATTGAGAACACAGTATATACACCGTCAGAAGTATCTGATGCAGCAATTAGTAACAGTACAGAAAATAGTAATACAGTTGCTAATACAGCAGTAAATACTACAGCAGTTAACCTCATGAGTACTGCAACATCAGAGTCGATTACTAATACTAATAAAGTAATTAGGTCTGGAATAAGTAGCAACTCCACTACTCAGAATGTAACTAACAATAATAGCAACAATGGTATAGGGAATAATAACGTGACTACATATAATCCTGTATCAGCAAGTAACAATAATACGCTCAATGCAATCGTCGCAAAAGGCGCTGAAGAAGCAAGCGATATGACAACCACGAATGCATCAGTTAATCACCCTATAGACTTAGAATCTATAACTGCTATCACATCAACTGTTAAGAATAATGAATTAGAGCCATTGCTTATCCCTGATAACTTCGGTATCAAGCCCGTAAATAATATCACGCGAGATGGTAAGTGGTTACAAGTAGCGGCATCGTTTGATAATAACCTTATCACAACTCCTTATAATGAAATCTATAATCTTGGTGGACCAGAATCCGGTGAGATGTTCGGATATAGCCTAAGTGGCTTATTTTCTATACAGAAAGGCAAGTTGGAATATGAGACAGGGATGACATACTCTGTATATAATAAGCCTATAGCATTCAGAAGGCCATGGGAGAATAATAGGGGAGATGTATTCATGTATAGCCTGACGAATATCAATTATGATATACTAAGTGTACCATTAAGAGTAAAATATCACTTTGCTAATACCAGTGATTGGTCATTATACGTAACCGGTGGCTTGTCTCCAGAATTTATAGTTAATACAGGATATAGTGAAAAAAATGAGAAGATGAACATTAATGTTCCTGCACCTCAAGGTTCCGCTGATATCAAACCAGAATTAACAGAAAGTCCATTCCGATCAGAATCTAATTTCCATAATGGATTATTCGAGCAAGGATCATTTCAGGAGAACTTTATGTTGAGGGCTCAGATAGGAGCAGGAATGCAGCGAAATATCACATCTACATTGACAGCATTCATCGCAGGAGATTATTATACGTCATTACTTAATACAACGTATGGACCTACTGATGATTCTATTAATAAGTTCTCTATTACTTTCGGTATCAAGGAGAGATTTTAATATAGAGAATAGGCGTCCTTTTTGTTACGCATATTTTGGGGAGGGATATACTATTTATCAATATTTGATACAGTCTCCTTCGCTCTCAGTCTGAGGGCTTACATTCTCTGATAGAAAGAGGTCTTAATATTAATCATAGCTTCCTTATGCGTAAGCATCAATAAATACTAACGAGTAAGTGTTGCTATAATAATAATCTTATCTCTCTATATAGAGGTGAGCTATATTTTATGATTCTTCTTGACCCTATCAAGATCGCGATCAAGATCACGATTCTTAATTGTATCTCGCTTATCATAAGTTTTCTTTCCTTGAGCTAAGAATATCTCAACTTTAGCAAAACCACGATCTGAGAAGAAAATCTTATAAGGCACAATTGTCAGACCTTTCTCTGTCTTTCTTTTCAGGAGTTTGTGGAGTTCTGACTTTCTTAGTAGCAGTTTTCTATCTCTTCTCGCTTCATGATTATTCATATTGCCATGATCATATTCTGATATGTATAAGCTCTTAATGAATAACTCATTACCTATGAAGTGACAGTAGGCATCGGTAAGGTTAGCTTCCCCTTTTCTCAGTGATTTCACTTCAGTTCCCAGCAGCATAATACCAGCTTCAAATCCTTGTAAGAAGTTGTATTCAAATTTTGCCTTTCTATTTACTATTTGTTTCGTATTGTCCACTTCTATTTCTCTATGGCTTAGTCGTTGGACTATTATCCAGCTCGCCGTTCTTTAATTTATCATGTAAGAAATTAGTCATCTTAGTATACAGATGTAATCTCGCATTGTTGCCATAGATACCATGATTTCTATTAGGATATATGTATGTATCATATTGCTTATTAGCCTTGATCAGTGCATTATACATCTCCATCGTATTCTGAGGGTGTACATTATCGTCTCCTAATCCATGCATGAGTAAGTAGTTTCCCTTGAGATCTCCTGCAAAGTTAATGGGCGAGTTATTGTCATAACCATCTTTGTTTTCTTCTCGAGTACGCATGTATCGTTCTGTGTAGATGCTATCATACCACTTCCAGTTAGTCACTGGTGCTACAGCGATAGCTGCTTTGAATACATCGTTACCTTTGAATAAGCATAGCGATGACATGTACCCACCATAACTCCATCCGAATATACCTATGCGAGAATCATCAGTATACCCGAGTCCACCGATGTATTTAGCTGCTTCTATCTGATCTATAGTCTCATAGTGTCCCATCTGCAGATATGTCATTTTCTTAAACTCTGCTCCCCTTGCTCCAGTACCTCTGTTGTCTACAGATACCACTATGTATCCTTGCTGAGCGAGTAGCTGGAACCACCAGTAGTTCTGCCCCTTCCAGCTATCAGTAACAGTCTGACTCCCAGGACCTCCGTATAGATACATGAATACAGGATACTTTTTATCAGCATCAAAATTAGGTGGCTTAATCATCCAGCCATTAAGCTTGACATCCTCGCTTGTCGTGAAGTCAAAAAATTCTACATCGCTGGTATTTTTACTTTTTTGTACCTCTTGTAGTTTAGCGTTATCTTCTATCACTCTGACGACTTTGTTATTCTTATCGTATACAGTATAGGACGCAGGTCTATTGATAGTACTATTAGTATTAACGTAATAATCGTATGTGCTGCTGTACTGCGCTGAGTTAGTGCCCTCTGCCTTAGTGATCACTTTTGGTTTTTTACCTTTTAGATCTACGGTATATACTTTTCTACCGAGAGGTCCATCCACAGCGGCTTGATAGTAAGCTTGTTTTGTTATTTCATTGACACCATAGAAGGCGGTTACATCATATGAGCCTTTTGTCAGTGCATTTTTTTCTTTTCCACTTATATCGTATAGATAGAGGTGATTATATCCGCTCTTCTCACTCGACCAGATAAATTCTTTATTGTTTTTTAAGAAAGTGATATCATCAGTTATATCTATATAGTACTTATCTGTTTCTTTTAATATGGAAGTTGTCTTACCAGTAGTAGCATTGGTGCTGATGATCTCAAGTTCGTTTTGATGTCTATTCATTTTGTAGACGAATAGATTTTCAGGATTATTAGTCCACTTTAATCTTGGGACATAGTGTTCGTCTTTTCCGAGGTCTACATCTATAGTTTTGTCAGTAGCGATGTGGTATATGTGGGCAGTGACGATTGCATTTTTTTCTCCGACTTTGGGATATTTGAATTTGACATATTCAGGATATAGCTCATCATTATGATTGGTTATAACGAATTCTGGCACTTCTGTTTCGTCAAATCTCTGATAAGCAATTTTTTTGGAATCAGAACTCCAGAAGAACGCTTTCGCAAAAGAAAATTCTTCTTCATATACCCAGTCAGCACCACCATTGATGATTTTATTGTATTCGCCATCCATCGTTATAGGATTGGTTACGCCATCTGAGAGATTCAGGTAATAGAGATTGTTCTTCCATACATAAGCGACTTTTTTTCCATCAGGAGATAGAGTAGCATACATGATTTTCTCTTCTTCGTATATCGGTGTCAGAGATCCTTCTTTTATATTATATAAATGAAAATACGCTTTCGATGACCTTCTGTAGATGGACTCTTTGTCAGATTCTATCATGATCAGACTCTCATCATCGTTGAATGTATAGCTGTCTATCTTACCATTGAATCCAGCTTTATCCTTTAGAGTGCTGCCATCGAGGATATCTGTTACAAATTTGCCAGTCGTAAGATCATACTTTTTGATTGTATTCTCTTCTAACCTTGTGTAGTGCTTACCATCATTCATAAAATTAAACCCTGGTACTCGCTTAGCAAAGTATTTATAATCAGTCCATATCTCTTCTAGAGTGATGCTCGATTGACTATAGCTTGTTGTGACGAAGGCTAAGAAACTAAACAGCAGTAGTATATTTCTGATTTTCATATTATTAATTTGATATCCAAATATCCATAAATTATACTTATCAAACGTTATCTAAGTGTCGCAATAGTCTAAAGAATAGTTTTCTTAAGCTATTTTTCAGTATTCAGTAATCTATACACTAAGGATATGTTCTAACTTAATTATATTAGCTATTTCTACATGTATTATCTAATTTCTAATTTTCACACAATAAGCCTTTAATCATAATGAATATAAAATTTTACAAAGCAAGAATAGCTTTATTCTGTATCACGTCTACTCTCATATTAGCGTTCAGTAGTTCTCCGCCGGCAGGACGATCTGGTGCTCCAGGTGATGGACTATGTACTAATTGTCATTCTAACAATGCAGGATTTGATGGATCTATATCCATATCTGGGATACCTTCTAATCCTATTCCTAATACGACATACTCTGTCACTGTAGATGTCGATGTAAGTTCTGGAAGCCCTACAAGAGGAGGATTTGAGTTAGTTGCCTTAGATAATACTAATAATAATCAGGCAGGAACATGGAGTAATAC
The DNA here is from genome assembly GCA_938002705.1 of uncultured Saprospiraceae bacterium. GTDB lineage: Bacteria > Bacteroidota > Bacteroidia > Chitinophagales > Saprospiraceae > RFSX01. The sequence goes on from CALLAG010000005.1 coordinate 5,712, forward strand.
AGATTCTCAGAGTGATATAAAGTTAAATTCTGGTAGACAATACTGGGGTCATGCGCCGGCACCTAATTTTAGTGGAGGCAATATATCATTTGATGCAGAATGGACAGCGCCTAATATTACAGATGATGTAACATTCTATGTCGCTGCTATATTAGGTAATGGAAGTGGCAGTAGCGGAGATAAGATGATAATCACAACAGAGGAAGTAACAATCACTGGATCTTCTCCCATAGTTGTAGACTTAAGTATGACACCCGTATCATGTAATAATGGTAGTGATGGATCAGCATCTGTAGTCGCTTCTGGAGGTACACCTGATTATGAGTACCTATGGAGCAATGGCGATGATACACCTATGATTATGGATCTGGAGTCAGGAATGTATACCGTTACCGTTACTGATGATAATGGCTCTACTAATGAGGGCAGTATATTAGTCACAGAACCAGATGATATATTTGTCAATGTAGATATGACAGGTATCACTTGTAATGGTGATATGGATGCTATCGTATCGCTTAATCCATTTGGTGGTACTGGTGATATAGAATGTGACTGGGGATTCAGCACAGATTGTACACAAGAAGAATTAGGAGCTGGAATGTACTCAGTGACATTAACTGATGAGAACGAATGTACACTCGTAGAGATAATAGAGGTAGAGGATGTAGAAGCTATTTCTATAGATATAACGGCTACTGCTGCATCTATGGGTAATAATGGATCAGTGACTGCTGTAGTGACTGGTGGCGGTGGTGTGTATGACATCTCTTGGTCTAATATGATCATGGAAGATGGCGTCACTGAAAGTACGATATCTAATCTATCACCAGGTATGTATACTGTGACAGTAGAGGATGGCAATGGATGTATGCAGTCAGCTACAGCCTCTGTTATGGGATCGACTTGTACGCTAGATGTTACTCCTGCTATTAATAATATAGAATGTGCCGGTACTAATACAGGAGCTATACAACTTGTAGTGAATGGAGCAGCAGGAACGCCGACATTTCTATGGTCAGATAATAGTACTGATAATATAATAGTTAATGTGCCAGCAGGCAGTTATTCTGTTACCATTACTGATGATAACTGTATGGAGGTTCTTGATAATCTTATGATAACAGAGCCAGATTCTCTTATTGTAACAACCTTAGTCAGGGTCAATGCATCTTGTGCAAGTTTAGATAATGGTAGAATCACAATAGGTATCAATGGAGGTCTTGAAGGTTATGATGTCTTATGGTCTCATGGTCCTACTAATGATACTATTATGGATGGTAATGATATGATAATCAATCTGCCAGATACACTGACCGATCTCAGCGTCGGGACTTATGCATACACGATCACTGATAGTAATCAGTGTTCTGTCACAGACTCTATAGTGATAGGTAATGGAGATGTCTTGGCTCCATTTATAATGCTACAGGAGACTGCAGTATTATTAGATGAGAATGGTATGGCACCTCCTATAGATTTTGCTGCAGTTGATGCTGGGAGTTTTGATAACTGTGAGATAGATACTATAATCTTTGATTCTGGCACATTTACATGTGAGGATATAGGTATTAAGAAAATACCCGTAACTATAATCGATGGTAATGGTAATATGGCAGTAGATTCTGCTACAGTATCTGTATCGGAAATGATAGCACCAGAATTAGATTGTAGTCAGTCATCTATAGTAAGTAACTCATGTGAGGCTATCTTTTATTCTGTACCATTAGCTACAGATAATTGTAGTCTTATGTCTATAGAGCTTGTTTCAGGATTGGCATCAGGATCTGTTTTTGGGCCAGGAGAATCACTGATTACTTATCGTGCTATCGATGATTGTAATAATAGTACTGATTGTACATTCTCAGTTACTGTTAATAATGACTTAGCATTCACTGCAGATATTATGGAAGCGAGTTGTGCAGGAGGTGATGGTGCTGTAGATATCTTAGTGACAGGTGGTACGGCTCCGTACAATGTCCTACCGTTTCAGAATGCATCAGGCTTAGCAGCTGGTAATTATAATGTGACAGTGACAGATGCTGGCGGCTGTATAGTGGAAGAAACGATAACAATAGGTCAGATGGATGGTGATCTATCAGCGACTATAACGACAATGGATGTAAGTTGTGCTGGTGCTGCGGATGGTTCAGTAGAAGTTATTCCTATGGGAGGAATAGGAAATTATACAATTAGTGGAGATACTCAGAACCTCATAGGCGGCGAGTATACTATAGAAATTTCGGATGATAGTGGATGTACTATTACGGAGGTCTTTACGATTAATGAGCCTTCTCCTATAAGTGTAGAACTCATAAGTGGTTTTGATCAATGTATTGGCTTAATATTAGATGAGGTAGAACTACAGATTACAGGTGGTGATGGTAACTATACCGTTGATACACTTTTAACTGGAGGGGGTATAACTACATTTGAGGTTAGTGATGGGAGTAATTGCATAGGCTCAGTTACAGTTGATGCAGAATTTATAGAACCTATTAATATAAGTGTATCCAATATTATACCTGATAATGGCTCGTCATCCGGTGGACTTGATATAGCGATTACTGGTGGTACAGAACCATATGATATTATATGGATGGATGCGATAGGCAATGACATAAGCAGTGGTCAAAGTTTGATAGGTGTCAGCGCAGGTGACTACAGTGTATCAGTAACTGATGCTAATGGATGTGTAACTACATTGGACTTCACAATACCATTAGAGACAGCAACTAATGATCTGGATAGTGATAATAACATCGCCAATATATATCCTTCTCCAGCAAGCAATATACTGCATGTCAAATTCAATGATGCAATCGCTAGTACGATAACTATAATCGATATGAATGGAAGACAACTGAATGTCATTAATGATGTCAATGAAAAAACACTTATTGATGTAGAAATGATGTCGCCTGGTGTGTATCTGCTTCAGTTGATCTATGAAGATAAGACATATGTAAAGTCTTTCTTGAAGTTGTAAACGGTAACAAATTTGCGATTCTAAGATTATGTAACTCTTGGTTATCGAACTGTATATAATTATAAAAAATGCCTTGCTCTAAGCAGGGCATTTTTTGTATCCTTAATTCTAAAAAGCTATTAGGTTTGATATCTCATTGAACATTTTCTCTATACGATAGCTTTATTAAATAAATCGAAACCATGAAAATATTATATATAATAATTGCTCTGATAATTATAGCCTTCATCGCTGTACAGATATTCGCTATAAGTAGCCAGAAAGATATAGAGACTTACGCCTATACAGTCCAGAAAAAGTATGACAACTTCGAAGTACGCCGCTATGAAGCAAGCCTCTTTACTTCAGTAAAAATATCAGCCAAAGAATATAAAGAAGCCTCAAGTAAAGGGTTTTCCATATTGGCAGGCTATATTTTTGGTGGCAATAAAGACAACGAAAAAATATCTATGACCTCTCCCGTATCCATGACATTAGAAGATTCTATGACGATGATGTTCATGGTCCCCAAGAAATATAATAAGGAAACACTTCCGGTACCTAACGAGTCTAAGATAGAGTTCCGAGAAGAGCCAGCTAAGACGATGGCGGCGATCACATTTGGAGGATGGGCCGATGATGAGAAAATAGAAGAGTATAAAAAGAAACTGGTTGCAGCCTTAGAAGCTGAAGGTATAAGCTATACCGACCGTTTTTACTTTTACGGGTATAATGCACCTTACGAAATGATTAATCGTAAGAATGAGGTTATCGTAGAATTGTAAGCGTTACAT
>CALLAG010000006.1 GCA_938002705.1 uncultured Saprospiraceae bacterium
AGACGAACAAAAACAGATCAGAACGTTTCGTTAATGTACTCAATACTTTTGATGTCAATAATCCTGAAAAACTTGAAGGAAAAACAATACTTATTGTAGATGACGTCTTCACAACGGGAGCAACTATAGAGGCAGCTATCACAAAACTACAAGATATAAAGGGAATTAAAATTCAGGTAGGCTTTATAGCAATGGCCGTAGACTAAAATATTATTAGCTATGATAGAAATAATAAAGAAAGAGTATCATCGGCGGATCATCGAAGAAGGATACCAGAGGATAATACAATGTGCTGATCTTTTATCAGAAGAAGACTTATGGTACAGAGCTAATCAGAACACTAATTCTATAGCTAACCTTATTATGCATCTAAGTGGCAATGTCAGGCAGTATATTATATCAGGAATAGGACATGCTGAAGATAATCGTCAAAGAGATTTAGAGTTTGACTTTAATAATCGTAAGGACAGGATTATTATAATCAATGAGCTAAAAGAGACAGTGGAACAGTCTAATGTTATTGTCAGTAATCTAAGCATGGATCAACTTACTGAGAGTCGCAAAGTTCAAGGTTTTGACGAGACGGTACTAAGCATTATTATCCACGTCGTAGAACATTTCTCATACCACGTAGGGCAGATCACTTACTTTACTAAAGCTCATAAAGATATTGATACTGGATATTATGCTGGCTTAGACCTTAATATAACTTAAGCGTCGATACGTTCTATATGTGCCCCTAGATTATTAAGTCTAATGTCGATGTTTTCATAGCCTCTATCTATTTGCTGTATATTATCTATACGACTTGTACCCTTAGCACTTAGTGCAGCAATTAGGAGTGACACACCAGCTCTAATGTCAGGGGAGCTCATATTTATAGCTCTTAGCTGACTCTTTCTTTCGAGACCGATTACGGTAGCCCTATGAGGATCACACAGTATAACTTGAGCTCCCATATCAATAAGCTTATCTACAAAGAACAATCTACTCTCGAACATCTTCTGATGTATAAGTACACTACCACGGGCTTGTGTAGCTAATACTAATATGATACTCAAAAGATCGGGTGTAAACCCAGGCCACGGTGCATCATATAATGTCAGAATGGACCCATCTATGAAATTTTCGATTTCGTAGATGTCTTGTTGTTTTACAATTATATTATCATCTTTTATATCGAGGTCGATACCTAATTTTCTGAACGTCTGAGGGATGATACCTAATGATTTAAGATTTACATCATTGATTGTAAGGGATGATTGGGTCATCGCTGCTAAGCCTATCCAGCTTCCTATCTCAATCATATCAGGTAATATTCTATGATCTGTTCCGCCTAATGATTCTACGCCGTGTATTTTTAATAAGTTAGAACCTATACCGTCTATGGAAGCTCCCATTCCTACTAGCATTTTGCATAATTGCTGTAGGTAGGGTTCACATGCTGCATTATATATGATTGTAGTACCTTCTGTAAGAGAAGCTGCCATGACAATGTTAGCAGTACCAGTGACAGAGATCTCATCCATATGTATATATGTTCCTTTGAGATTATCACCAGATAGGTAGAACTCGTCTTTGTCTTCTATATAATTGAATGTTGCACCCATGGTAATGAAACCATTAAAGTGGGTATCTAACCTTCTTCTTCCTATCTTATCACCACCGGGTTTTGGGAGATATGCTTTACCAAATCTAGCAAGCAATGGTCCCATTAGCATTACGGAACCTCTTATTTTTTTGGCTTCTGAGAGATATTCTTTAGATGCGAAGTAGTCAAGATCGATATCTGCGGCACAGAAACTATACTTACTTTTTTCAAGTTTTTGGACTTTTACACCTAAGCCTGTAAGAAGGGATATTAATTTATGAACGTCTATTATTTCCGGGACATTACTTATAGTGATTTCTTCTGAGGATAGAAGGACAGCACTTATGACCTGAAGTGCTTCATTCTTAGCACCTTGTGGAGTTACGTTACCAGACAGAGAACAATTTCCCTGTACTAAAAAAGAACCATTTGACATATTAATGTTTGATTATCAATGTCAAATATATTAATAATATTCGTAATACGAAGAGGGCTTACCTTCTTCTCTTATTATTATTGTTTCTTGACTGTCTTCTTCCTCTATTGTTATTGTTAGAAGACTTAGAGTTATTGGGCCTTCTTCTTTGTGGCTTGTTTCTTACAGCTGATGTGAGTGAGTCTAATGATCTATTCTCTTCTACTTTGAGCTGACCTTTAGATAGGGAGTGTAGGTCTTCTAGAATGATCTCATCACTTACGTAATGTTCTCTATTCCAGTTCTTGTAAGCAAGCTTCATGAATGAACCTATTACTTCTACAAATGATTGCTTAATGGGTCCTTCTTCCATGGCTATGGCCTTTTCCATTAGTAATCTTACATTATGACCATAATGTCTGAATTCTCTTTCTTTTACAGGGTATTCTATAGTGTCGGGCTTCACCTCATCTTCTTCTTTAGAAGGAGCTGCCATACCAGGAGGGGTTACATCTATGTCGTATTCTGCAATTTTGAAAAGGTGCTTCCACAACTTGGTTTTATATTCTAATACATTTTTTGACTGTGGGTTCATCTGATACATCAACTCTACGAGTTGCTCTGCGAAGCGCTGTCTATCCTTTGGATCTTCTATTGTCTTGCAATGTCTTACAAGGTTCTGCACATTTCTTCCGTACTCAGATATGATTAATAGATCTTCCTGAGAATTATAAGTCATTTCAAATTCCATAAATAATATAAGTGATGTAGAGGTTTGATTTTTATTCTACGGTGACTGATTTAGCTAAATTTCTGGGTTGGTCTACATGGCAGCCTCTCATTACTGCGATGTGATATGCAAGGAGTTGCAAAGGTATAACAGATAATAGAGGTGTCAAAGGTTCCTCAATTTCGGGTATTTCTATGATAAAATCAGCTATTTCCTTAATTATTTCGTCTCCTTCAGTAACGATAGCTATGACAATGCCCTTTCTGGCTTTGACTTCTTGGATATTACTGACGACTTTTTCGTAGGCACTTTTGTTAGTAGCCAGCACTATTACAGGCATATACATATCTATAAGTGCTATAGGCCCATGCTTCATTTCTGCTGCAGGATATCCTTCTGCATGGATATAAGATATTTCTTTAAGTTTCAGAGCACCTTCTAATGCTACTGGAAAGTTATATCCTCTACCTAAGTATAGTGCATTAGAGGCATTTCTTATTTCTCCTGCGATATATTTTATGTGGTCATCCTTGGCGAGTATTCTTGCAATTTTTGTTGGTACACTTTCGAGCTCAGCTAATAGCTTACGGAAATAGGTTTCTTCTATAAGACCTTTGTGGTGTCCTAGATATAGTGCCATTAATGCAAGAATGGTAGACTGGCTTGTAAATGCCTTAGTGGAAGCAACGCCTATCTCTGGACCAGCATGTATATATGAGCCAGAATCTGTTTCTCTAGCTATAGAAGACCCGATTACGTTGACGATACCATATACATAAGCACCTTTATTCTTAGCCATTTTTATTGCTGCAAGTGTATCTGCTGTTTCGCCAGATTGACTAAGTGCAACGATGAAGTCGTTTTCTTTTATGACTGGATTCCTGTATCTGAATTCACTTGCGTATTCTACTTCTGTCGGTATTCTAGCTAAGTCTTCTAGTAAGTATTCTCCTATCATAGCCGAGTGCCATGATGTTCCACAAGCTGTTAGTACGATACGTTTACTTTTGGCTATTCTAGCAATGTTGGGCTTCATACCTCCCAGTATTGCCCAGCCTTCTTGAGAATTGATCCTGCCTTTCATACTTTCAGCTACGGTTACAGGTTGCTGAAATATTTCTTTAAGCATGAAATGATCATAACCGCCTTTTTCTATTTCATCTAACTTTAGATCAAGTTGTGATACTTCAGGATTTTGAGTCTCGTTAGAAAGGTTTTTGATGCTGTACCCTTTGTTGCGATTTATTGTTACAATTTCTCCGTCATTAAGATATATAACTCTGTTAGTATATTTAATTATTGGCGAAGCATCAGAAGCTAGAAAAAACTCATCTTCTCCGATACCTAGAACCAGCGGACTTGAAAGTTTTGCTCCTACTAATTTTTCTGGGTTGTTTTTGTCCATCACGACGATAGCATAAGCGCCGATACATTTTTTTAATGCTAGTCTGACACTTTCCTCTAGTGGTTGTTTTTCGGTCCTTTGTATCTCTTCTATTAAGTGGGCAAGTACTTCAGTGTCTGTCTCAGAGTGGAAGGTGTGTCCTCTTTCTACGAGGGCTTTTTTGATAGAATCATAGTTTTCTATGATACCATTATGGATGATAGCAATGTCTCCACTGTTAGATACGTGAGGATGTGCATTGACATCATTAGGGATACCATGGGTTGCCCACCTGGTGTGTCCTATACCCATCGTGTAATCAAAGTTTTTTAAGTTTTCAGAAGCATGTTTTTCTAGCTCTGAGACTTTACCCTTTTTCTTAAGGACTTCCATTTTGCCATTAAGTAATGCTATTCCTGCACTATCATAGCCTCTGTATTCTAGACGTTTAAGCCCTTCTAATATGATTGGGTAAGCTTTTTTTTTACCTATGTAAGCGACAATTCCACACATGATTTATTTATGGTTTCGTAGTTATGAGTTTAATTTTTGCTGGAAAGTTGGGATCATTGGGACTATACAGTATAGAATGTCTTGGGAGACTTCTATTATTTGGTCTTATATATATGTAAGGGCTAATAGTTTTTCCCCTTCTGATGTCTATAAGTTGATTGGTTATGATTACTTCGTATTTCATAAGTGTCATTCCATTTTCATCTACTTCCTTTAGTGCTCCATCGAAATATGTAGCTCTTGTTCCTTGAATATCAAAATCTGCAATGTTTCTATTTATTCCTAATGAGTCAACGTAGGTACATAGTAATTGACTTATAGGCGTATCCGCATCTTCAAGTAAGTATATTTCTAATACAGCATAATTGATAAATTCATCATCGAGATCTTTGATTCTCGAAAGATCATATTCTACATTGAATCCTTCCATTCCTTGTAGATAGTTGAACTGAGCTAAAGAATCACCGAGTGTTCTTCCTACTTCTGAGCCACTATAATCTGACACAAAGCAACTGTGCTTAATACTTGTCTCTGATCTCGTAAGATTAGTATTGGATGTAGTCGCTAAGTCAAAGGTATATACATCTGAGATTGTGTCCGTGTAGAATATCTCAATGCCAGATACGCCAGTACTTAGAAGATTGACACCATACATGCTACTTGCATTAGGCGTTGAGGTTATAGCGTATCCTTTTACTTGATCGATAAGACTTTGAGTACTTATAGTGTTAAGGGTATCCTGAAGTACATTCTGCCATAGATCTTTGTCTAATTGAAATCTTAACTGAGGCGATACGGTAAACAATGTATCAGAGATAGGACTAAAGATGTCTAAAGAATCAAACGGTTGAGGTACAATATCTAATTCTACCACAGGAGTATCTTCATATTCCAGACAAGTATCAGCATATAAAGTATCAATGGATGCCAGATCGATGACGTCTTGTAGTCTGTGTACGCTTATGTGGTGTAGAGCTGTCGCATCACCATAGAGACCTACTGTATCATAAGGAATGACCATTACTACAGAATCTATAATGGATACATTGAAGTCAGGCAAATCTTCATCATCTATTCTAGGACTGACGAATACAGTAGAACTTGTCTTACCAAAGTTAGGGTCATCCAATGCTCCTAATAGATAAGGAGCTCTATTATAATCTGTCCTGTTTCTATATCCTATAAATCTTGACCGTGGTTCTACTGTTTTGGCAGTGACTTCTAATTGATCATTGAAGTCAGCCTCTATTGGCTGATCTCCTATAAGATTGGCACCTACAGAGACATCATCATTACATGAAACTAACATACCTCCTAATACGAGGATGATTATAAAGGAAGTCAATCTATTCATAATGATATTAAGATTCTGGTTCTAATAGTTTTTGATAAAACTCTAAAATAGGAGCACTTATTTCTTCTTCTCCGTAATAGTCTAAGCTTGGCTTAGATAACCCGTCGAAGAGTTTCTGATCATCTGCGTCAAGTGCTTCTGTTCCTTTAACGACTGCATCAGCATGTTTAATACCTCCTGCAATTAATTTTACTTTATCTTTTATCTTAAAGTCGGATAGATCTTCAGCTTCTAATTGGTTTATAGCTGCTAGATTAAAGAAGTTCTCGTTGAATGTTTTTTCATATTCGTTCTGATATGCTGAATATACAACATTAGAGTTTTCGAATATTGGCTCATTAGCATATACCTTCTTAAGATAATATGGAATAAGACTGGTCATCCATCCATGACAATGGATAATATCTGGCGGCCATCCGAATTTTCTTACGGTCTCTATGACTCCTTTACAGAAAAAGACCATTCTTTCTTGATTATCTTCAAATGGCTTTTCTTCAGCGTCGTTAAAAACGAATTTTCTTTTGAAAAACTCCTCATTATCAAGGAAATAGACTTGTAATCTAGAACCAGGTAATGAAGCTACTTTTATAATCAATGGATAATCATCATCATCGACGATAATATTCATACCAGAAAGTCTGACTACCTCGTGTAACCTATGTCTTCTTTCATTAATACTTCCATATTTTGGCATTAACACCCTGACTTCCATACCTTTATTCTGGGTAAGAGGGGCTAGTTTCTTCACTATACCAGATATCTCGGTCAGTGCAGTATAGGGATTCATTTCTTGAGTTACAAATAGTACTCTCTTCTTACTCATTCTAAGTATTTAGTCCATAAAACGGGTGCAAAGATACTCATATTTTAGCTAAGAAGCTCCATGAATTTTTATATTGCTGTGATTATCAATATGATACTATCCTCCACTGACCATCTGCATGAGGGTTGCACAGATGATAGCACCATAAGTTCCGAGAGCATAACCAAGTACAGCCATGAGTACGCCTACGGGTGCAAGACTCGGATTAAATGCCGATGCGACGATAGGTGCTGATGCCGCTCCACCTACATTTGCTTGGCTACCTACAGCGACGAAGAAGAAAGGTGCTTTTATCAATTTAGCCACGAGGAGCAAGATAATTACATGGACTAACATCCAAGTTATACCTACAGCAAATAATCCCAAGTTATTAAAGACTTCGCCTAAGTTCATTTTCATACCTATAGTAGCTACTAATATGTATATGAATATAGATCCCCATCGAGATGCACCGACGCCCTCAAGTTTTCTTGCTTTAGTAATAGATAGTAACATCCCGAATGTAGTAGATATGACGATTAACCAGAAGAAGTGTGACATTAGTGAATTAAGTCTGAGACTATTGAGTGTCTCACTGAATCCCTTCATGAATGGGGTAAGCACATCAGCACCCCAATGTGACAAGGCTACACCACCGAATGCAAAACCAAATAGAACGAATAGCTTAGATGTCGAGGGCATTACCTCAATACTGGCTCTGTAATTGGCGACACGATTTTTAAGATCTTCTATCGCTGTATTATCAGCTTTAAGCCATTTATCTATTTTGTCGGATTTGTTAGCTCCGTAAAGTAAAAAGCCCATCCAGATATTAGCGACGACAACATCTATGACAATCATGGTCCCGAAGAGGTTATCCTTGACCTCATAGATTTCTTTCATAGCCGTCTGATTAGCTCCTCCACCGATCCAGCTACCAGCCACTGTCGCGAAACCTCTCCAGATCTCGTCAGCAGATCCTCCTATTGTAGCGGGTGATATCCACGAGACGAGGAGTAATGCTATAGGACCACCTATGATTATACCTAGCGTAGCTGCAAGGAACATAATGATAGCTTTAGGACCTAAGCTTTTGATGCCTTTAAAGTCTATGCCGATACAGAAAAGTATCAAACTAGCAGGGAGAAGATACCTGGATGCCACATAATACAATTGTGAGTGCCCTTGTATAGCAGCGATTTCTGCTTTAGGAACCTTATTATCATTTAGAAAGTTGGTGATTTCGTTATAGTTAATGTCTCTAGGTATCCTTAAGTCGAACTTAGGCAGTTCGTAATATAACCCAGAAGGTAATGTCAGATTATAGTTAGCTAATAGATCATAGAGGCCATCTGTATACCAATGTGGTGCAATAATTCCTAATGGCCAATTCAAAAAAGCAGGGATAAAATAAGCCAAAAGGAGACTCGGAATAATACTATAGAATTTCTTCCAGCCTTTAGACTCTAAGCTGGCCGTATGAAATATAAGCGCCAGGGCAACGATCAATATACCGATCGTAATGGCATCATTAGTAAATACAGGAGCGATTCTTAGCATTATTATCAGATTAATTATTCAGCGTAAATTACTAAAAAATGAGAAAGCTAAATTTTGTTGAAAGGAATATCGTTGAATATCCCAGTGGATAGTCAAAGAAAAAATTAGAAATATGTACTCTTGCCTTTGATCTATTTGGGGTTATACCGATAGCTATATTGATTTTATGCTATTTAGCTAATGCAGCTAATTGTGGGAAGTTAAATTATATAGAAAAGCTAATGCAAACTGAATCAACAAGCGCTAATCGTGAGGCAAATTAGGAGTTAGTAAAATATTTATGCGATATTTTTATTGAAAATCAATGAGTTATGATTGATAGAAGAAGAAAAAACCTACAAAAAGGCTTGTATTGTGGAAAAAAGAAATATACATTTGCAGCGCCTTAAAAATAAGGATTGAAGTTGTACACCAACAGCTTCAGAATTAAATTAAAACTTTAAAGAGTTTATAGTGAATACATTAAGTTATAAAACGAAATCAGCAAAGAAGTCAGAAGTAGAGCGTACATGGTACGTTGTAGATGCACAGACAGCTGTAGTAGGAAGGTTATGTACTAAGATAGCCATGGTCCTAAGAGGTAAGCATAAGCCAAGTTACACACCACACTGTGATACGGGAGATTATGTTATCGTTGTGAATGCTGATAAGGTAAAATTCTCAGGCAATAAAATGGCTAAGAAGGAATACATCAGCTACACGGGATATCCAGGAGGCCAGAGAAAGAGAACTGCTCAAGAGATGTTAGATAAGAAACCTATTGACATCATCGAGAAAGCAGTAAGAGGGATGATACCTAAGAACAGATTAGGTAGACAAGTCATTAAAAAATTATATGTGTATGCAGGACCAGATCACCCTCATGCTGCACAACAACCACAAGAACTTAACATAGAAAGATAAATATGGAAGTCATTAACACAAGCGGAAGAAGAAAAGCAGCTGTAGCCAGAGTATATCTAAAAGCTGGTACAGGTAACATCGTAGTCAACGGCAAAGACTATAAAGAATACTTCCCACAAAAGAATATCAGATATAATCTCGAAGATCCTTTTACAATTGTAGATAGCGCCAAAACGTATGATCTCAGTGTCAATGTAAAAGGAGGCGGATTCAAGGGCCAAGCAGAAGCGATAAGACTCGCAGTATGTAAAGCACTTGTTATCGTCAATGAAGATCACAAAACATTGTTTAAAGAGAAGAAGTACATGACGAGAGACTCAAGAGTAGTCGAGCGTAAGAAGTATGGTAAGCCTAAGGCAAGAAAGAGCTTCCAATTCTCTAAGAGATAATTTTTTATTTTATTTATTACAATCCAACAGAAATCACATGGCAAAGCCAACATATAAAGAGCTATTAGACGCAGGAGCACACATGGGACACATGAAGAGAAAGTGGAACCCTAAAATGCTTCCTTACATATTCATGGAGAGAAAAGGTATACACATTATCGATCTCAACAGAACATCAGAATACTTAGATAGAGCAGCTACAGCTATCAAGCAAGTCGCTAAGTCAGGTCGTAAGGTTATGTTCGTAGCAACTAAGAAGCAAGCTAAAGAGCCTGTAGCAGGCCTCGCAAGAGAAGTCAATATGCCTCACGTAACTGAAAGATGGTTAGGGGGAATGATGACCAACTTCTCTACAATCAAGAGATCTGTCAAGAAGATGAATAACATCGACAAGATGCTCGCTGACGAAGGTGTAACAAGTATCACTAAGAAAGAGAGACTTACACTTACAAGAGAGAGAAATAAGCTCGAGAAAGTATTAGGTGGTGTCGCTAACCTTAACAGATTACCTGCAGCAATATTTGTCGTAGATACTGTACATGAGCACATTGCTATCAAGGAAGCAAGAAAGTTAGGTATCAAGATTTTCGGTATCGTAGATACCAATTCTGATCCTACACTAATCGACTTCCCTATCCCAGCTAACGATGATGCAGCGAAGTCTATCAATATAATTACTTCTTACATTACAGAGGTAATCAAGGAAGGCATGTCAGAGAGAAGAAAAGAAAATGAGGCTTCTAAGAAAGAAGCAGTAGCCTAATCGCTACCCTTATAATATTTTAATACAAAAAACACAGAATAATATAAAAATGGGAATTACAGCAGCAGACGTAAAAAACTTAAGAGACCAGACAGGAGCTGGTATGATGGACTGCAAAAAAGCATTATCAGAAGCAGAAGGTGATTTTGAAAAAGCAATAGAAGTACTAAGAAAGAAAGGTCAGAAACTATCTGAAAAAAGAGCAGATAGAGAAGCGAATGAAGGTGTAGTTATAGCGAGAACTTCACATAATAAAAATAATGGTGTCGTTGTAAGATTAAGTTGCGAAACAGACTTCGTATCTAAAGGAGAGAGCTTCGTAGAGTTAGCCACAGCATTTGCTGATATCGCATTGAAAAATCTTCCAGATAGCTTAGAAGAACTTCTTGCTCTTGAGTTTGAGCCAGGGATGACTATCGCTAAGAAAGTAGAGCAGAGCACAGGTGTTATAGGTGAGAAAATAGATCTTAGTGCATATGAGAAATTAGTCACTGCTGCAGGAGAAGGGCAAGTACTTCCTTACATACACATGGGTAATAAAGCCGCTGTTATCGTGGCACTTAACTTAGAAGGACCTCAGTATGAGGAGCCAGGTAAGAACGTAGCTATGCAAGTAGCAGCTATGCACCCTATCGCATTAGATAAGGATGGTATCGATGCATCTATTATAGAAAAAGAAATCGAAATAGGCAAAGACATGGCACGCCAGGAAGGTAAGCCAGAAGAGATGCTCGAGAGAATAGCAACAGGTAAGTTGAATAAGTTCTTCAAAGAAAGAACACTACTTAATCAACTTTATGTCAAAGGAAATAAAGAAACAGTAGCAGACTACCTCAAGACGGCACACGCCGATCTTACGGTAACTGATTTCAAGCATTTGAAATTAGGTTAAGATATTATTTAAGCGATTCATTTTGAATCGCTTTTTTTTTGTGTACTATTATAATAACAAAGACGACGACAGAGATGGCAAGTAAGTACAAAAGAGTATTATTAAAACTAAGTGGAGAATCTCTTATGGGCAATCAAAATTTTGGTATAGAACCAGAACGATTGGTGCATTATGCCAAGGAGATTAAGACACTTGTAGAAGCAGGTTTTGAGACAGCAATAGTCATAGGTGGTGGTAATATATTCAGAGGCTTACAAGCAGACAAAAGTGGTATAGAAAGAGTCCAAGGAGATTATATGGGTATGATGGCTACCGTGATTAATGGTATGGCACTCCAAAGTGCATTAGAGACACAAGAAGTATACTCAAGACTTGTCTCGGCGATAGAGATGAGAGAAGTAGCAGAGCCATATATAAGAAGAAGAGCAATACGGCATGTCGAGAAAGGTAGGGTAGTCATCTTCTGTGCTGGTACAGGTAGTCCATATTTCACTACTGATTCTGCAGCAGCATTACGAGCTAGTGAGATAGGTGCTGATGTTATCCTCAAAGGAACACGGGTAGATGGTATCTATACAGCAGATCCTGAGAAAGACCCCTCGGCTACTAAGTATGATAAGATATCATTCAGTGAAGTGATATCTAAAAATCTTAAGGTTATGGACATGACAGCATTTACAATGTGTCATGAGAACGATATGCCTATAGTCGTCTTTGATATAAATATTAAGAACAACTTACTTAAAGCAGCAAGTGGAGAAGAAGTGGGAACGATAGTACATTGTGATTGCTAGCTGGTAGCGTGAGCCGTTGCTATAAATTATAAGATCGATTCAGATCAGAAAAGCCTTGACAAGAATTTCTTGTCAAGGCTTTTTAAGACGTGTATAATATTTTTAACTATTCTTCTGTTACTTCTTCTTTTGTGACTTCTTTTACTTCTTTTTCTGGAGCTTCAGTAGGTAGGTATTTCGCAGTGATCTTAGCAGCGATTTCTTCCATCACTTCTGGATTATCTAAGAGAAATTGCTTAGCACCTTCTCTACCTTGAGCGATCTTAGTATCATTATAACTGTACCATGACCCGCTTTTTCCGACGATATTTAATTCTACACCATGGTCGATGATCTCTCCAGTTCTTGATATACCTTCTCCGAATATCATATCGAACATCGCAATTCTAAACGGTGGAGCTAATTTGTTTTTGACGACCTTGACCTTTGTAGGATTGGCTATGATGTTACCTTCCTTATCCTTAATGGCAGATCCTGACTTTCTGATATCTAATCTGATAGATGAGTAAAACTTAAGTGCATTACCACCAGTAGTAGTCTCAGGATTACCGAACATCACACCTATCTTCTCTCTTAACTGATTGATGAATATACAGCAGCAGCCGGTACGACCGATCGTACCTGTAAGCTTTCTTAATGCCTGTGACATTAGTCTTGCTTGTAGACCCATTTTAGAATCTCCCATCTCACCTTCTATCTCTGCTCTTGGTGTTAGGGCAGCTACAGAATCTATGACGATAATATCGATGGCACCAGATCTGATAAGATGCTCAGCTATCTCGAGTCCTTGCTCACCATTGTCAGGTTGAGATATTAATAGATTCTCAGTATCTACACCAAGCGCTTCAGCATAAGTCTTATCGAAGGCATGTTCTGCATCTATAATAGCTGCGATACCTCCTTGCTTCTGACATTGTGCTATAGCATGTATCGCAAGCGTTGTCTTACCAGAAGATTCTGGTCCATATATCTCTACTATACGACCCCTAGGAAATCCTCCTATACCTAAGGCGATATCTAAGCCAAGAGATCCTGTAGGTATCGTATCTACATTGATCATAGGCTTGTCACCTAACATCATCACAGCTCCTTTACCGTATGTTTTTTCTAGTTTATCTACAGCAAGATTGAGTGCTTTTAGTTTTGCTTCTTTTTCTTTTTTGTCTTTGCTCATGTGTTTTTATATTTCCTTGTCGAATATAGTTATTTAATATTTGTTATCTACCACTATTTTATAAATGCTTTAATCATAGCTTTCTACAAAACAGGCTTTAATACTTATTGTTGCTATTTAGCTTATTGGATTATTAAGAGATCTTACTCTTCAGTCTATGATGTCTATTAATTCAACATATATAAGGATTAAGCATTCTTACATTTGTATAATAATACAATAGTAG
>CALLAG010000007.1 GCA_938002705.1 uncultured Saprospiraceae bacterium
AGTTGTCGCTGTGTTTTTCTTTTGATTGTGGACTGGAAGAACAACGTCAAATGGTGCAGTGTATATTTTGCATGGTTTACTTTTCAGATAAGTACCTAAGCATAGATATAGCTCACCGCTTATTTCTTGATGACCTGATGAGGGAGCTGGAGTCATCCTAAATATCTTGCCACGGATCAGCTCGACCATATGGTCATACTCAAACTTAAGGTAGTCTGCATAAGTATATTGCTCTCCATATTGAGCGATTGGTTCTTTGACTTTGATTTTTAATTTGTCTTCCATGATAAAAAAATATTATGATAATTCAGCAAATACTTCTTGAAGTTGTATTTCTAAATCCGGGAATAGAATAGGACTAATAATCTCATCAGCAGTATAGGCTTTTATACGTTGATATTTTCCATTTTCTAAATAGAAAACTTCTACCAGTTTTTCATTGGGCATGACGATCCAGTATTCTTTGACACCAGCTTCTTCGTAGATGCTGTATTTGTCATTGAGGTCTTTTTTGGACGTACTTGGTGATAGGATTTCTACTATGAGGTCTGGGGCACCGTTACAACCTGCTTTATCTATTTTGGAGAGGTCACAGATGACACATAGGTCGGGTTGGACTACAGTGGTAGAAGTATCTTTCTTTTGGTTATGGATAGGTAAGACTACGTCGAATGGCGCCGGAAATAATTTGCATAATTTACCTTTAAGGTAGTTTCCGAAAATCCTATTTATCTCACTACTTATTAATTGATGTCCAGAACTAGGAGCTGGCGTCATCTTAAATATCTTGCCACGGATAAGCTCGACCATATGATCATATTCAAACTTGAGATAGTCAGCGTAGGTGTATTCTTGACCGTAGTGAGAAGTTGGTTCTTCTACCGTATTTATATTTTCAGACATATATGTTGTTTCAGATAATGGATTTGTAATTGAATGCAATTGCATTTACTAATAATCTCAATTACAGTTCTTTGTCCTTAGCTTAACATATAAATATAGTCTATTTTTTGCAGAAAAATGATGTGATTAGTTATGCGATGAGCGATTATAGAACCACATCTTATGGTTTGATTTCATTTGTAATTCATCATAGCCCCAAAATAGAAAAAGGTGACACTATGCAGCATCACCTTTTTCAAACTCAATCTCAATATATCTTATTACAAATTACATGCCTAATTTTGCTTTTACTAATGCCATGACATTTTCTGACTCTGAAGCATGTAGTATAGTACCTGTACTTGTATCGAATATCATTGTATAACCATTCTCTGCACCGACAGCTTCTACTGCTTTTTTCACACTATCGAGAATAGGTCCTAATATTTCTTCTCTTTTCTTTAGAATCTTATTTTGTACTTCTACTTCGAGAGCCGCTATTTGTTGTTGCTCAGCTCCAAGCTCAGCTTCTTTTTGTTGCATCTGTACTTTTGATAAAGTCCCTTCATTAGCTTGTTTTACATAAGCCTGGTATTTAGTTTCAAAAGTTTTTACTTTCTCTTCTCCTTGGGATATTAATTGTTTCTGGTAAGTAGAGATCTCAGTATCCGCTGCTTGTACAGATGGCAGCTCTGCTAGTAAGGCTGCAGAATCTATGTAGCCAAATTTTTGCGCATTCATAGAGATCGTTGCACATACCATTAATGCTCCAAATAATATCTTTCTCAGTTGGGTAGTCTTCATTGTATAAATTTTGAATATCATTAGTTTAATTACTTATAATCTTAGAACTGCAAATGTAATTCAATGGTTAACATTAACCTTCAATTTAACCTAAGATTAAAGCTTTAATTCTGTTTTTGTTAATAATTTGATATAATCTATCCCCCGAATAGGTGAAATTATCATCCATTATACCGCAATGCCAGGATGATATGCCTGCCAGCGCCACTTAATCCTGATGCAAATGGTCTATAGTAACTGTCTAATAGGTTATGTAGACCTGCATTAATAGACCAGTGATTATTGAGTTTTTTGCTGATATCAAGGTTGATAATGTGCCAAGCCGGAGTGCCTGCTTCTGGAGCAAAGTCTGGATTGTCTACACTACCACCGTAATCCTCTATACGCTTCCATAGGTTGTATCTATGTGTAAGATTGATATCTAAGAAAGGGTGATTATAGCTAATAGTTGTACTTCCGAATGTAGGTGGGATATGGCCTAATGGTGTCTCGTCACCTTCTTTATTTCTGGCCACACCTTTCTGGATATTCAATGAAGTATTGAAAGTAATATTCTCGGATGCATTCCAATTGATCATGGCAGAAAGTCCTTTTATCGTACCACTATTGGCGTTGACATTAGCAGTGACATTAAGCGTATCGCCAGAAGTAATATAAGTCGATGAGCCATCAGGTAGCAGGAATGATTCTCTTATAATTGCGTCATCCAGTAAGGTATAATAACCGGTAAGTCCGACGCTTACTTTTTTTAGCTGGTACCCTATGGTTAGTTCAGAATTGAGCACTTTTTCTGATGTCAGATTCGGATTAGGAATGGTAATTTCATTTCCATTAACTCTTACTTTGGCTAGGTCATCTACGTTAGGAGCTCTGAAAGCATTACCTATGGAGGTTTTTATTGTTAGGTTGTTTTTGATATAATTAATTCCAGTTATCCCTACTACTGCACTGTTAGTATTACTTATGCCATCATAGAAGTAATCGGGCCATACAAATGGATCTGAACGATTATAGTTAAGATCGACCTTCTGTGTTGTCAATCGTATTCCAGTTATCCAGATCAGAGTAGAATCTTGATTCTGTAAGTTATGTTGGATATATATACCAGCGTTACTCAGCTGACTGCCTCCACTCGGGTATCTGGTAAGTATATCTTGTGACGATGGGTTATCACCTACTTGGCTAGATGCTGCAGATTGTACATCATTATGATGCATGTCTATGCCATAGATTATTTTCTGAGATTGATTGAGTTTTTTATTGAAGTCTAATGTCATACTCCATACTTTGACATCTTCTTTTTGCGTCTCTGTGATCGGGCTGAATATTCTTCTGCTGATTCTATCTTCATCTATTTTCTGGAATGATGTTATGAGATAAGCTTTGTCAAAAAATAGGTTACGTCCTCTGACGCTTAGCTTAGGAGCTATGAGTAGTCTATTCTGTGGGCCATAATTCCATTCTGAAAATCTTAGATCTCCAGTCCCTCCATCTGATCTTTCTGATAAGTTGTCATAACGTGGGATATCGCTACTCGTGCTATATTGCAGGTTTAGTTCTGCTTTGATATTATCATTGATAGAAGCAACATATTTCTGTAGAAAATCCATCTGGCTAAATGCTGTTCCGACTTGTATATGTGGGTTAGGATTATCTATGATCTCATCTTCTCCGTCAGTATTAGTTATGACATACTGTGTCCTTAGTCCTGATCTTGTTCCGAAGCTAGGATAATCTGCTGATCTGTTTTGTCCAGTTCTTAAGTCATCATAATCTGTATATGTGATGCTTGTAAGTACACCCCATTTTCTTTTTGAGAATGTATGATCTACATGGATTCTTTTCTCTTGATTGGAGCTATTGTATCTTAGGTCGGCATTTAGTTCGTGAGTATATGTACGGGTATCTGAGAAATTTAGTAATGGTGATTTTGTTCTGTAATGTATGACGCCTCCTAATGCTTCACTACCGTACATCAGTGATCCTGGGCCAAATATTACTTCTGCTGCTTCAAGAATATTAGGATCTATCGTAAGAGCATTCTGTAAGTGCCCGCTGCGGTATATGGCATTATTCATCCTTACGCCATCTACGACGAGTAGTACCTTATTAGCTTCGAATCCACGTAAGACGGGGCTGCCTCCTCCCATCTGAGATTTCTGAATATATGCACCTCCACTTAGTATTAGTGCATCGGCACTATTCTGTGCATGGCTTTGTCTTATCTCTGCTGCTTTTATTCTGGCTACATTATAGGGGAGCTCTATAGCACGGGCATTGGTTCTACCTACGATGACAACTTCGTCCAGAACTTTATTATCTGGTGACATCATGATATATCCTGGTCCATATTCTATCTGTGCTAAGCTGAGTTGTGCATCTTGATAGCCTATGTAGCTGAACTTAATGACGGTGTTCTTATCTAAGTCGGTCTTGTAATGCCAATAACCATCTATATCTGACGTCGCTATTTCGTTTTCGTATTGTATATATACGCCTATAAGTGGTTCTTGATTTTCGTCTACGATTGGAATTCTAGCTTGAGAAAAACCAATAGAAGGAAAGCATAAGAATAGTAGACTAAGAAATGGGAAGATGTATTGCGAACGTTGTTCCTTCATTGATTTTAGAGCTTTTTACAAATATCTTTCCGCTATGGTAATTTTCAATAATTCTTTTGGCTAAGCTTAGCCCTAATCCCCAACCTCTTTTTTTGGTTGTAAAGCCAGGGTTGAATACCGTTTTTAGATTAGATGAGCTAATGCCTTTACCAGAATCTGATAGCAAAAGTATGGCTTTATCACCTTCTTTTGATAGGCTAATATTGATAGAACCGACACTTTCCATAGCATCTAAGGCATTTCTAAGTATATTTTCTACGACCCAGTCAAATAAGTGAGAGTTGATATCTACATATATAGGAGTGTGCTCATCATAGCTAAAGCTGAAGTCGACTTTTTTTGGTGCCCTTCTTTCCATGTATTTAATGCACTCTTGGAGCTCTTCTACGATGTTAGTTCTTGTAAGGTCAGGCGTGGATCCTATTTTTGAGAATCTATCCGCTACAAGTTCTAATCGCTTCACGTCTTTACCTAATTCTTTGATGACATCTAAGTTGTCAGGTTGATCTATAGACATCTCTTTGAGATATTGTATCCATCCTAATATTGCTGATATAGGTGTTCCCAGTTGGTGAGCAGTCTCTTTGGCCATGCCAGCCCATACTCTATTTTGTTCTGACTTTCTCGATGATGCAAATAAGAAATAGGAGAAGAATATAAATGTACTTAAGAGTAGAATCTGCGCTAGCGGAAACCATTTTATCAGATAGTACAATCGAGAGTTTTCGTAGTAGATATATTTCCCATATCCAGGCAGACCGAGCTTTGGTTCAAAACCATTTTTTAATAATTTATCCACTCTTTTCTTAAGAAATTCTTGATCACGCGTTTCTATATGCCCACCGATGTTGTAACCAACAAAGTTTCCATCTTCACTTTCTGTGATTATAGGAATGGATGAATAAAGTTTTTCTGTGACATTACTTGCAAGTAATTTGCCAGGGTTATCATCATCTTCTTTATTAATATCAGATACTTGAGATAGTGAAATGTCAAGAGCTTCAAGATATATCTCAACGTTAGTATCCTCTCTCTCAGCAAGCTTTTTAGCTAGATATTGTGAGTATACCATACTGATCACCACGATGATGGTGGCGATTACAGCCAACAATATTTTCCAGCTCGCTTTATTTTTATAAATATCCATATTACTCTACTGCCTGATATTGAACGTAAAATACATATTATAGATTATGTATAAGAACTTCTATCGAGGCATAGCTTCGGATGTGATAATTTTTGAGATTTTCACGTTATTTGACCTATGAATCAAGGATTGACTATAGAACTCAGATCACTCGATGGGCTTAGTGGTGTAGTGACTACTCTTTTAGCAGAGAGGGTCCATCCGATGGTCTTGTTTGTAGGTGATCTCGGGACGGGTAAGACGACTATGATTAAAGAGATGCTAAGTCAGATGGGCTGTCGAGATCAAGGTAGCAGTCCCAGTTACTCTATTATCAATGAATATGAAGGTTCTGATGGTCCTATATATCACATAGATCTCTACAGGATGAATACAGCTGATGAGACTTTTGCATTAGGGATAGAAGAGATATTATATTCTGGCCGGCCTTGCTTTGTGGAATGGCCAGAGATAATTATGGATTACTTGGATGGAGAATATCATATTTTGAAAATCAGTATAAAAGAAAATAATTATCGAGAAATTCGATTTAGCTGATATTTATACTTATCTTTTTATATTAATTACCAAAGAATACGTATGTCTGGAGACGGCAAGAAATTTGATTTCTCTGATTTTTTTACTGAGGGGCAGTATCAGACTCAAGCTGAGACATTGGCAGTAAGCACCTCTAAGAAGAATATAACGATAGGCATACCCAAAGAATGCTTCGAAGATGAAAATCGTGTAGCATTGGTGCCTAATTCTATAAGGACACTTACTGGTTATGGCCATAGAGTGATAGTGCAGAGAGGCGCTGGAGAAAAATCTAATTATTCTGATCACGACTTCTCAGAAGCGGGTGCAGAACTGACTTCTGATACTAAGCAAGTATTCAGTAGTGATGTATTGATTAAGGTTTTTCCACCTACATTAGAAGAGATAGAATTATTACATCCGGATCAAGTACTTATAGCGCCTATTCTCTTACCGTATGCATCTGTAGAATACTTAGAAGCCCTTAAGCGTAAGCGTGTTATCGCTATAGCGATGGAGTATCTGTCTAATGATAAGGGGACTTTCCCTATTGTCAGAATTATGAGTGAGATCGCAGGTATGTCAGCCATATTTACAGCAGCAGAATTATTAAGTTATAAAAATGGAGGCAGGGGTGTCTTGCTGGGAGGTATCTCAGGCGTACCGCCAGCTAAGGTAGTCATCCTCGGAGCAGGTGTAGTAGGGGAGTTCGCTACTAAGACAGCCATTGGGCTTGGAGCTTCTGTAAGAATATTTGATAATGATATCGCTAAGTTAATGCGTATCCAGAACCTTGTCGGTCGTCACCTGCATACTTCGACATTTAACCCTGTCTACTTAGGCTACCAGTTAATGAGTGCTGATGTCGTCATAGGTGCTGTCCACTCTAAGACGGGAAGAGCTCCAGTCATAGTCACTGAAGAGATGGTAGCTAAGATGAAGGCTGGTGCTGTCATCGTAGATGTGAGTATAGACCAAGGTGGATGTATAGAGACGACTGAGGTTACGACACATAAGAAACCTATAATCATCAAGCATGATGTGTTACATTATGGTGTGCCGAATATCGCATCTAATGTGCCGAGGACGGCGTCCGTAGCTATCAGTAATATCTTAACACCACTTCTCGTAAAAGCTGGGAAGTATGGTTCTGTAGAAGGTCTACTATACGAAGGGAAAGGTGTCAGAAATGGGGTATATGCCTATAAGGGGGCGATAACTAATAAATATCTCAGTGAAAGATTCGGATTAAAATATCAGGATCTCAATCTGCTTATAGCAAGCAAATTCTAAACTTATACTAAGCTAAGTCTGTCACTTAAGAATCTATTGCGGGACTTAAAAGCTGATAGTTACAAAAAATTTTAATGTACGATAAGACATTATAGCTTGCCATAGGTATTACCTCTTATACAATTTGACTTATAGAATGGCGGATAAGATCGCTCATATAATTTATTTCAGATTAAGACAGAAAACCTGCCTACTGGCAGGCAGGCGTAGACATAGCCTTAGCTATGGCGAGGCTTTCTAACGCAGATATGGAATAAA
>CALLAG010000008.1 GCA_938002705.1 uncultured Saprospiraceae bacterium
CGGTGATAATATCCCGTATTATACTAAGTTAGAGAACAAGCATTTTGACTTAGTAATTACGATTAAGATAACGCATATTCCTTTCTTCATCCCACGAGTAAGTATCAATAATATTACTTATGATAGAGAAATTCTAATCAAACCATCCAAACGCATCGGCAGTCCCATAGAGTTTAGGAAGCCTACTTTTGATCAGAAATATGAGATGGGATATCTTGATGCTAAGAAAGCTTTAGGGCAGATTTTTTAATACAACTTGACTTATAGAATGGCGGATAAGATCGCTCATATAATTTATTTCAGATTAAGACAGAAAACCTACCTACTGGCAGGCAGGCGTAGACATAGCCTTAGCTATGCCGAGGCTTTCTAACGCAGATATGGAATAAATTATAATCGAATTACCGCAATTTTATAGGTTAATTTGTATAAAGACCTGCAGTTCAGTTAAGACCACAGATAAACCTCCGTGTATTCCATCAAAATCTGTAAATTTTCGACGACAATTTGAAGATTTTACCAAAAATTGGTAAACTTGTATAAAGTAATAGGTTATGAAAAATACATCAATATCACTCGGTAATTATTTTGACCAATTTGTAAATAGTCAAATTTCGTCTGGTCGATATAAAAATGTTAGCGAAGTTATCAGAGCAGGACTAAGAATGTTAGAAAATGAAGAAAATAAGGTAATAGCATTAAAGAATGCTATCCAAGAAGGATTGAATAGTCCTGTAGTTGAAAATTTTGACTTTGATGAAAATCTTAAAAGACTAAAGGCAGAAAAAAGAAAGAATGGCTAAAGTTATACTTAGACAAAAAGCCATTGATGACTTACATAATATTTGGCACTATACTTTCGAAATAATGGTCTGAAAATCAAGATGATAAATATTATGCAATAATTAAAATGTCTTGTAATTCGATCGGAGAAAATCCTGAAATCGGGAAAGAGTATGAAGGAATAAACAGAAGCCTTCTTGGACTTAAATCTGAAAAACATATAATTTTCTATCAACAGATTTCGAGTGATAGAATCGAAATCATAAGAATTTTGCACGAACGAGTGGATTTGAAAAATAGATTAACTGAATAATCTTAACTTTCAAAAAGAAGTCTAAATAATTGCCTGATTTTATCCTTCAACCCTTATCTATAATCACAACCCTATAGCCGTAGTACACTTCCGCTCTGACAGAGAAAACCTCGACTCTACCTTTCCGATATGTGGAAGAACAGATAGCTTATCTAATATGAAATGATTGTACGCCTCTATATCCTTGAGAATGAGCTTCAGAAAAAAGTCGGCATCACCAGAGATGTGATGGCATTCTAACACCTCAGGAAAAGCGATGATGGCTGATACAAATTCGTTGATGGCTCCCTTACCATGCTCTTTGAGTGATATATTGATGAATACTGTAAGGGATTTTCCGATTGACTTACCATCTACTAATGCGACATAATTCTTGATGACGCCTTGCTTCTCCATACGCTTCATCCTATCGAATATCGGTGTAGTAGATAGATGAAGCTGCTCCGCCATCTGCTTAATCGTGATCGTAGAATCTACCTGAAGGAGGCTCAGAATCTGTTTTTCGATATCGTCTAACTCATACATAGGTAATAATTTTACAAAAGGGCATCCTTATCCCTACTATTTATAATAATATCATCCAATATATGCTAATTAGTAATAATATTCTTTAAAAACAATCAATACGGACATAGTATGACTTTATTCAGCGTATTAGACTAATTTTATTACTTAATAAACAACAAGATAATGAGTCGTATAACCAACCTTAATATAGACGAAATCAAAGATAGCGAGCTCCTACAAGGCTTCGATTTTAATAATTACGACGAAGGTGATCATGAGCGGTGGAAGACACTATTAGCTGGAGTTACAACTGCTCAGGATGGCATCTCATGCAACTCATACAGCAAGGGGATGTCTTTATTAGGTGAGAATTTTTCAGATCTTCCTGATCTATCTGAGCTGAATAATAAAATGGAGCAGCAGACAGGATGGCGAGTCATGGCTGTCAATGGAATACTCCCATGTGAGGACTTCTACAAGTTACTCAGTCGTAAGATATTTCCATCAGCGACATTCGTGAGGGACTGGCATTCTACAGCATTCACAGGATATCCTGATTTGTTTCATGATGTGGTTGGTCATCTGCCTTTGTTCTTTGATCCTAAGTTTTCAGAATTTGTCCAGAAGTCATCACAGCTTATCTATAATATCCTTATCAAGACACCTGAAGGCGCTGAGAAAGAGAAGATGATACAAAACTTCAGCAGATATGGCTGGTTCACATGGGAAGCTGGATTGATAAAAGAAAATGGCGAAGCCAAAGCATATGGTGGCGCTATCCTATCATCTTCTGGCGAAACGCAGAACCTAAAAGATAGAGGCTATGAAAAGTTTGATCTTTTGGAAGTCTTCAATACTGCATATACAGATAAGGAATACAGCTGCAAATACTTTATCGTCGATTCTTATGACGACTTATTTGCCAGTCTTGATATAATTAAGACGCAATACAACATTCAAGATTCCATTCATTAACTTAGCAGCTTAACAAGTAAGCTCTAAATTATGTGGAAAGAAAGAAACAATGCATTGCATGCACAATTCAAGTTTGATGATTTTGTACAAGCCTTTGGATTTATGTCTTCAGTTGCTATCGTAGCAGAAAAACAAAATCATCATCCAGAGTGGAGTAATGTCTACAATACTGTAAAAGTAAAACTGACAACCCACGACGAAGGGAATACAATAACTAAGAAGGATATCAAATTGTCTAAGTCCATTGAAAAAATATATAATTCTTACAAAAGATAACAATGGAAGAACTATTCGGTAATTCAGTATATACAGCTAAAGTAATTCCATCTTTTATAGGTATCTTTTGGGCGATTCTATTTCTACAATCTGGATTAGACAAAGTCTTTGATTGGAAAGGAAATTTAGGTTGGCTGAAAGGCCACTTCGCTAAATCTCCTTTGGCATCTTTAGTTACCCCGATGCTTGGTACATTAACGATTATAGAATTAGTTGCAGGTGTAGTCTCTGCAATCGGCGTTGTACAGTTATGGATCTCAGGAAGCATACAATTTCTTTTCTATGGTTTATTACTTTCGATGCTTTCATTAATCATGTTATTCTTTGGCCAGCGAATCGCCAAAGACTATCCCGGAGCACAGTCTATAGCCATCTACTTTGGCATCGCTTTATTAAGTTTTATATTTATAAAATAACTACACATTGAGTCAATCAAAAATCAACATATTCAAGGAAGCATTGCTTCCTAAAGCATCTTATAAAGGTGGTAAAGGCAAATCAGAAGTCCTCAAAAAAATAGGCGATAAGAAGCTATACAAGTTATCGTCTAATGAAAACATATTAGGGTCTTCGCCCAAAGCCATCAAAGCGATGCAAGAAGCGATGACAAATATGTCAGAGTACCCTGAAAGAACTGATGCCAGCCTAAGAAAAGCATTGTCCAAATTCTACGGATCAATCTTATCACCTGAGCAATTCATCACTGATAATAGTGGCGTTACATTACTAGACACGATACAGCGTGCTTTCTTAAGTGAAGGCAATGAGGTCATCATAAGCAATCCTGCATTCAAGCCCTATCATGCATTCGCAAGAAGATTAGGCGCTAAGATTATAGACATCCCACTTACAGGAGAATGCTATGATCTCGATGTAGAGGGCATCCTATCTGCCATCACCGATGAGACAAGA
>CALLAG010000009.1 GCA_938002705.1 uncultured Saprospiraceae bacterium
TCAATATCAGCAGCCTCACCATCGGTATCTAAAGCTTCTTTGTAAGATCTGAGGTCTATACCTTCTTCAGAAAGAAGCATTTTCTTACTATTAGATAGACCATTGATGACGATATTAATACCAGAGTCTTCTCTTATAGATTCTATGTTTTCTTGTATTTGATCGAGTAGGGTATTACCTATAAGGCCTATACCTATCATGTAGAGATGCACTGTCTTATGCTCTGATAAGAAAAAGGCATCATGAATGGCGTTCATTGCTTTATTGGCACAATTCTGCTTGACAGCAAAAGAAATATTTAGTTCTGATGACCCTTGAGCAATGGCTTCTATATTGATACCATTGTTACCTAAGGTACTAAATAAAGTACCTGCTACTCCTGGGCTATTCTTCATATTCTCACCTATAATAGCGATAAGAGCGTTATGGCTATGCACCTTAACAGGATCAACAAGATTTCTCCTTAATTCGAATGCAAATTCTTCTTCTATACATTTTTTAGCATTGTCACTATCAGACTGCATAATAGCTACAGTGATAGAGTGTTCTGATGAGGCCTGAGTTATCATTATGATATTGATATCCTGACTGGCCAAACTTCTAAATAATCTAGAAGCTATACCCGAGACACCTTGCATCCCTGTTCCTTCGACAGTGACGAGTGCTACATTTTCTATAGCTGATAAGCCTGATATGGATTTATCTTTTTTATTATTCGTGTGGTGTATAAGTGTTCCAGGATGTTTTGGGTTGAATGTATTTTTTATTTTAGTAGGAATACCGCTTTCTCTGACCGGTCTGATAGTAGGGGAGTATAAGACTTTAGCACCGAAGTGTGACATTTCCATTGCTTCAGCATAACTCAATTCTTCTATGGGATAAGCATTTTTTACCTTTCTAGGATCTGATGTAAGTACACCATCTACGTCTGTCCATATTTCCAGAACCTCAGCACTTACAGCGGCTGCAATGATGGCTGCACTATAATCTGACCCGCCACGACCTAGAGTTGTTGTTCTGCCTGAGCTATAGTCCGAACCTATAAAACCAGTAATGACATATATCTTATCATTATCTAGAAGCTTCTCCTGTATAATTTTGTTAGTCTCTTCAAAATTAACCCTTGCAGAGCCATAAGAATCATCCGTTTTGACATACTTTCTTGCATCGATATACTCTGCATCATATCCGGAGTCCATTAGGTATTGTGCAAAAACAAAAGCACAATTACGCTCACCAAAGCTTAGAATGTAATCACGAGTTCTGTCAGATGCTTCCTGTATGAGTTGTACACCAGATAGAAGATTATCTAAGATGTTATGGTTTTCTTCTAGATCTGACTTAATAGACTGAAAAAGCCCACGACTCAGTAGATTTTCAGCTATTGTATTGACTTTCTTTTTGAATTCCTTGAATAATGGCTTGTAGTCATCATTATCTTTGGCAAGATTAGTCATACTAATAAGCATGTCTGTGACACCGCTAAATGCCGATACAACGACATAAAGATTACCAGTGGATGTTGTATTATCTACTATAATATCTTTGACCAGCCTAAGCCGCTCTGCATTGGCTACTGATGTGCCACCGAACTTTAGAACTTTCATTTAACCCATTATCTTATATTTTATAATGCAGAATTTATGCCATAAAGCAACAACACATTAAATTTATTTTACATATATGGCAGCGTTTGTATCTTTTATATTGTTAAATAAATTATAAGTTAAAATGTACATATCTTAAGTGCTAAGCCTTATTATTGTTAGTCCTTAGATTATAACTACAAAACAAATATCCAATGCGTCTATTCCTTATAACTATTGTAAGTGCATTTTTAAGCTTTATTCCTAATAAAGTCAGTGCTTTCGAATTACACTGCCCTCAAGATTACTGGCTGGATTGTGGCGCAGAAATATGGGATCTCTCACAATATGGGAATGCATATTACTCTATTAATTATATACAGTACGATGCAGGACTTGCTCATGTACAATATCATTTGTCATCGTGTAATACTGGCTATATAACAAGAACATGGACGGTAGAGGATCAATACTGGAACTTGCACTCATGTACACAGACACTTTATATAGAAGGAGGTGACTTTAAGTTTTCGGATATAACATGGCCACTTAATGATCTACACCTCGATGGATGTGATGCTAATGCCCATCCCAATAACTTACCTGCAGAATATCAAAGACCCAGTTGGAATTATGTCACTTGTAGTCAGGTCGCATCCTCTTATCGAGATCAAGTATTTCACTTTGGTCCAGATTGCAAAAAAATATTAAGACAGTGGACAGTGATAGACTGGTGTACATATACTGGTGGTAGTAAAGGTATCTACAGATATAGCCAAACTATTAAAATCAGTAGAGACGAAGCACCAATAGTTTCTTGTGCAAAAGAGATATCAGTACAATCAACCAGATGTGATAGCGCTTATGTAAGCATACCAGGAGTTGCTATAGACGGCGTATCTTGTACAGGTGATTATAGCGTAGTACATAATTATACGCATGCGATAAGTTCTTCAGATCCATCAGGTATGTATCCTGTAGGTACAACTACAGTCAGATATTCTGTAGAATATGCTTGTGGTAGTGAGGTAGTATGTCAGACCAATGTTAAGGTCAATGCTCCAGGTCCAGTACCATATTGCTTAGCAGATCTTAATGTCGTCCTTATGCCACAAGATACTGACGGTAACGGTACGATAGACGACGGCATGGTAGAAGTATGGGCTAAAGATGTCAATGTAGGATCTTACCACCCCTGTAACAATAATATGTTGCAGTTTTCTTTTTCAGCAGATGTTAACGATAACGTCAGAGTATTCACATGTGATGAGATAGGTTATAATACTGTACAGATGTGGGTGACTGACTATAGAGGCAATCAATCCTATTGTCTTGTCAATATCAATGTACAAAATAATGGTGCTAACATTCCTAACTGTGAGCCAGACATAGGAGCTCGTGATATAGTGTCCGGTAAGGCAATGGACGAAGACCAGAAACCTCTAACGGAGGTATTCATAACAGTCAAAGACAGACTACCTTATTATGAATATGTCACAGATATAGTAGAGACAGTCGACTTCATTACTCTTGATAGTTTCTATAATCAATCAGGATCTATCATATATATCTATGATACAGTAGTATCTACAGATACGATCGTTGTAGATTCATTTGGTAGAATCAATGTACTTAACTTATATACGGACGAGACAGGACGATTCTATTCTAATGAGATTCCAATCAATAGAAATTATGAATTTACTGCATACAAAGCAGATGATATGTCTCTAATTAATGGATCAGATCTAAGTCTTCTTGCTAATTATGTTTTTGCAGGTGGAGAATTCAATAACCCATATACTTACCTAGCGGCTGACGTTAATGAGGATAAAGTTGTAGACATAGAAGATTATAATATTCTAAAAGATCTTATCAATGAAGAGGAAGATGAATGGCCGCAAGAAAGGCAATGGGTATTCTACAGCGAGAAAGGAATGGAAGAAATGACAGCTCAGCCGTTAGATGATAGTCTATCAGAAATGATAGAAGTAGCTAACCTAAGTGGTACGGGTAATAAAATAAACTTCATGGGAATCCTTAAAGGAGACCTCACAAGATATGAGGCAACGACAGAATTACAATCAGAACCCGTATTAGAATATAGATCAGTATTATCAGAGGAGACAATGTTATTTCCTAATCCATTCAAGAACAAATTGAATATACAAGGACCTGAAGGCGTAGACGTACAAGTAGAACTATATACACTTACAGGTAAGAAAATCCTCCAAAGAACTCAGACAAGTAACACAGAATTAGAAATCGGCGCCGAATTACTTCCTAACGGTACGTATATGTATAGAATGGTAATTAATGGTGAAGAAGTTAAGGCTGGCAAATTGGTAAGAGCTAATTAAAAAATGTGACTATCGGCTTTTAAGAACCTCAAGTTAAATTATTTTCTAATAGGCCTTTAGGTATATAATAACCGGTAGTTAAATTTAACATTATTAAGATTCCACCTCCTAACTTACGTCAGTGGAGGAAACTGTAGTGTTTAGAAAACAAGAGGTACTAATAACAGCTAAAGTAAATTTCTCCCTTTGGAGGGAGATTAAAGAGGGAGGAACCCTAATTTTATACAATTGCATGAGTAATTGTGCTCCGTTATACATGAAAGTGCTTTGCATATTAGTTGGTTAAGCACTCACACTTATGCATTTATAAGCATTAGTCCACTATATTATTTATCTTGGAATCAGAATATTAAATAGTATAGTCAAACTTCTACTCTGTAATGAGATCTTTATATCCTGGAGAACAAGGCCAGCTTCATGAGCTACAAGTAAAGCTCGACCGCCAAATGGTTATACATGACTTTATAAAGGAAGTCTTACAGCAAGATTCTGTAGATGACATCTTATGGTCTATATGCAACAATGTTATTTCCCGATTAGACTTAGAAGATTGTGTCATCTATCTTGTAGATGAAGACCGAAATCTTCTGATACAAAAAGCGGCCTATGGTCCCAAGAATCCGATAGCACAAGAAATAGCTGGCCAGTTAACTATACCTATAGGCGAGGGAGTCGTCGGTACAGTAGCTAAGACTGGAGTATCAGAGATAATCTATGATACTACACAAGACCCAAGATATATTGTAGATGATAATTTTCGGTTTTCGGAACTGGCAGTACCTATCATCTATAACGAAAAGGTTATAGGCGTTATAGATTCTGAGCATTCAGAAAAGAACTTCTATACCCAATCTCACTTACAAATGCTGGAGACAATATCCTCTCTGAGTGCTACAAGAATAGGATATGCCCTTGCTCATGAAGAATTGAAATCTTATAAAAATCAACTCGAACAGATAGTATCTGAAAGAACTCAAAAGCTCAACGAATCTATAAAAAGACTACATGTCTCTAACACTAACCTTGAGAGGTATGCGCATATGGTCTCCCATGACCTTAAGTCACCACTAAGAACCATCGGAGCATTTATACAATTAATAGAAAAAACGGAAACTAACCTCGGTGAAAAATCTAAAGAATATATTCTTTTGGTTAAAGACGCAGTTAGTGGAATGAGCCAACTATTGCAAGATATACTGAAAACATCAGTCAATAATAACAACAAGTCTCATGATACTGATATCGACTTAAATTCGATACTAGAAAGGGTACTGAATAACTTAAAGTATGAAATCATAAAAAACGATATCGAAATAGTCCATGATAACAATATGCCTCATTACTGGGGACTAGAATCTCAATTCATACAGTTATTTCAGAACATTATCTCTAATAGTATAAAGTATAAGATACCGAACAAATCACAAAAAATTATTATTTCTTCATCACAAAACGATTCTACAATAAGCATTAAGTTTCGTGATTATGGTATAGGTGTAGAGAGTGAATTTGTAAAAACAATGTTTGAATTAGGAGAAAGAGGATCTTTCGAAAAAGAGG
>CALLAG010000010.1 GCA_938002705.1 uncultured Saprospiraceae bacterium
AGATGAACTCGGCAGTATAAGCATAGGAAAGAAAGCGAATCTCATCATCACGCAACAAATCCCAAGCTTTGAGTATATAACATATAGTTTTGGCCGCAGCCATATCCATAAAGTAATATTGGACGGTAAAGTGGCCTATACGGAGGCAACATAAGCGATAATCAGGGTATCCCATTAATAGGAATTCTACTCAAAGCATAATCTTTGTGGCTATACTAATGATGCGTGAGAATGTCATATAATTTTGGATTTGCATTTAAAGTCTTTTCATAAATAAGACTGTAGATTGCTGCAACCCATATACGGTTTCAGCCCTAAGCTAAGAAATCATCTCTAAAATCCGATATGACGTCTTCAAACATTAATGGTAATAAGAACAGTTTGAGTTAGTAAAGAACCTATCATATTATACATTTCGATTATATTTGTCTTTGATTTTAGAGGATATTATTTGATAGCAAGACATAATCCCACTTCATAGGGTATTGTCATAATAATCTTACTCACAAGTCAGTTGAATATAAATGCTATTCAAAATTATTTATTTTATATAAAAAATTGATTTTCAGACATTTACACCTGAATCAATCAATCTAATGTAGCAAATCAGTGATGAAACGACTATACTTCATAATACTTAGCGCCTTATTTCTATTTAATAATACAGTATCCGGGCAGACGGGTCCAGATTGCCAGATGATAGGTATAACAGAACCTTTGAACTTTAATCTGGTCACGACTGTACCTGCAATTTTTCCAGGAGACCCATTTTGTCTTGAGTTCCAAGTAGAGAATTTTGATTTCGTAATTGGTTTTCAGTACACTTTCAATTTTGATCCTACAAAATTTCGTTTTGAAATAGCAGCACAAACTCAAGGAAGTGTTACTGGTCTAATCAGCTCTAATGATACCAGAGCAGATGAAGGTATATTAGTTTTCATTTGGACCAATGCTAATAGTGTGGGCCAATCTCTTCCTGATGGCACCGGTATACTTAACATTTGTTTTACCGCAATCGGTGAGCCAGGCACATGTGACATATGTCTTAATGATGATCTTGCTCCTGTACTCCCCGCAGTAGAGGTTAATTACCAAATAGATCCAAATACGACATGCTCAGATACTATTTTGTATCTGGATGGCAGCGATGCTTGTTCTCAATTAACTATAGAATGTGAAGATCTTACGATCCTTGATGTCAGTGTATGTAATACTAATACCATGGGTGGGTCATTAACATTCTCTGTTTGTGGAGGTACACCACCATATAATTATACTTTAAACGGTGCAGCTCCAGGTACTACTACCCCATTTAACCCCGCAGTGCTTAATAACCTCCCAGCGGGGACTTACACTATAGAAGTAATCGACGGTGCCGGCACTCGAGTTACCAGAACAATAGATATCACATCCGAAGATCCTTTGGCCTTTGAGATACAAAGCACAGATCCGAGTTGTGAGTTATTCGAGAACGGGACTATTAATGTCCTCAATTTCTCTGGAGGCACAGCGCCTTATGTCGTTACAGGAATACAAGGTCTGACTCAGCAGGGTCTTACTGCTACCGATGTAGCAGAATTCGAAAGACTCGGTAATGGTACATACACAGTAACAGTAGAGGACGCATTAGGATGTCAGGTACCAGATGAAGTAACATTATTTACCCCACCTCTTGAGATAGATATACAATTAGATACTGCTACATGTGTAGGATCCACTGACGGTGGAGTAAGAATAGAGGTATCAGGCGGTGTTCCATTTCCTAATGGACAGTATGCTTTCAATAATATTCTTTTAGATTTCTACGAGACTGATATGCCATTCCAAGAGAATAATTACATAGAATTTCTTGAGGTTTTCAGAATAAGTATCCAAGATGACTCTGGATGTCCAGAGCAGCAACAAGACATAATTATCCCAACAAGAGACACCATCTCGTATACAATTACAGATGTTATGGATGTATCTTGTAAAGGGGACAGCACTGGAGGCTTTGTACTTACAGATATTAATCCAGGTCCATTTAATGATTATTTCTTTCCTTTATTTGATGAATTAGGTAATCTATCTACAGCAGTAGGTGGCAGCCGTAATGATTCCTTAATCTACGATAGCACTCTACCTGCTGGCACGTATACAATCGACATAAACAGCATCAGTACGGGCTGTGTCCAGGAAGCTATCGTTACTATCAATGAACCAATAGACTCCATAGAATTAACCCCAAGCGCTATACCGCCTACTTGTGGTATGACGGACGGAGAAGCGACGGTTATCGCATTCGGTGGTACACAGCCATTCTCTTACTCATGGGCAGATGATCCTATGGAGAGGTCTAATACACTCTCTGGCGTCGCAGCGGGTATGTATAATGTCACGGTAACTGATGATCTCGGATGTAATGAAGAATTATCTATCGAAGTACCACAAGGTGGATTCATAGAATTAGATGCCATGCTCACAATGGGCTTAGGTTGTGACAATATGGGTACTGGAGAGCTTGCAGTTACAATAGTCAACAGTTCTACACCTCCTATCTCTGTACTCTGGTTTGATGAATTAGATACTAATATCGGAAGTGGTCAGATGCAAGCGGTCAACAGTCCAGGATTATATTATGTAGAAGTCACAAGCTCAGATTGTGTAGCTCGAGATACTGTAGAGATTATACCTGGTGGAGGTTTCACTTTTGATATTGATATCAATAATCCTACTTGTCCTACATTCAATAATGGATCTATAATCGTAGATAACTTCAGCGGTGGTACAGCGCCTTATGAGTGCTCTTGGGATCCTATCCCATTCATAGGTTGTGATCATACTAACTTATCCGAGGGGACTTATACGCTTACTGTAAGAGATGCTGACGGCTGTGAGGTAGATTCTATGATTACATTGACTAATGAGATAATAGAGATATCATTAGAGATTAATGTCATGAGCCCAGACTGTCCTGGCGATATGACAGGCAGTATAGAAATAGTAAATATTACTGGTGGTCAAGGTCCATATACTTGTGAGTGGGAAGATGTATCTATCACATCTTGTAACCCTGCAGACCTGGATCCGGGTATCTATAACTTCTCTGTGATGGATTCTAATGGCTGTATGTCCAGAGATACATTCGCAGAGATATTACCTAATACAAACTTCATAGACTTCACAGCTAATGTCACCAATCCTCAGTGTGGTGGTGCATTAGGATCTATAGATATCCTATCAGGTTCTGGCAGCTCTATAACAGTATCATGGTCAGATCCTGCACTGATGGGTAATTCTCTTATCGACTTAGATGCAGGAGCATATCTCGCAACGATCACAGACGGTAATGGTTGCTCCATAGATTCTACATTTAACCTGATTAACGAAAGCGATAATTTTGATATAACGGTAAATGCAACTGCTCCAGAATGCCCTGATGGCATAGACGGCAGCATATCCATCATAGGCTGCATGGGTTGTACTTGCATGTGGGAAGACTCTTCACTGGATGCACAAGGTTGTGATCTGGTATCCTTGACTCCTGGATTCTATAGAGTAACAGTAACTGATCCATTGGGATGCCAAGGAGATACTCTCATAGACCTTACTGTACCTGATGCATTAGAGGTTACAGTTGAGGATATAACTGATACAGAATGCTTCCAAGAAGATACAGGAAGGGCTACTGCCTCAGTGGTCAATGACCCGAGAGGTGTAGGTCTATATGACTTTATATGGTCTAATGGCAACACCGATTCTGATGAGATAAGCGCTACTGATGTAGAGCTACCCGTAGGTGATAATTTTGTGATAGGATTCGATGGGACATGCACAGATACTTTCTTTTTCAGCATAGGAGAGCCAGACGAGCTATTGCTCGATATGGCTAATGTGGTAAGTGGTACGACTTCGTGTAATGGTCTATGTGATGGTACAGCTACCCTTGCTGCTATGGGTGGTACAGTGACCAGTGGTGCTTATACATTCCGATGGGATGATGGTGTAGAAGCTGAGACCAGAGACGACCTATGTGCAGGTGTCAATGTATTTACAATAATAGATGATAATGGATGTGAGACCATAGACTCGGTACTCATAGAAGAGCCAGACCTTATAGCTATAGATACGATGGACCTCATTAATGTGAGCTGTGCTTTGCCTAACTCAGGAGCTATAAGAATAACTGTAGATGGTGGTTGTGGTAACTATATGTATATGTGGACTGGAGATGTATCGGATAGCAATGCGGCAGAAAATCTTGCTGAAGGTACATATACCGTTACAGTTACAGATGATTGTGGTTGTACCGTCGAGTCGACATTTATCGTAGATCCAGCATCAACTGTGGAATATACCCCATTAGTTCCAGACGTCCCTAATTGCATCGGAGATCAGGTCTGTATAGGTGTAGAGAATGTCAGTGGTGGAGCAGGAGGTAATTATTTCTATTCTGTTAATTTTGGCAACTCACTACCTGTTGATTCTTGTTTTTTAATAGGTCCCGGCGTACATACAATATCAGTATTCGATGATATCTCAGGACAAGCTTGTGCTACTGAGGCCACGGTTGTCGTAGAGCAACCTTTGGAATTCAGTGTAGATCTCGGTCCAGACATTACACTTAATCTCGGAGCTGCAGATGCCACACTTACAGCTAATGTCACAGGAGGATCAGATCCATTAAGCTATTTCTGGAATTCTACATCAGAATTCGAATGTGTAGATTCGATATGTGATATGGTAAATGTGATGGCCAGTACTTTCTCTAACTATCAAGTGCTTGTAGTAGATG
Organism: uncultured Saprospiraceae bacterium; assembly: GCA_938002705.1. GTDB lineage: Bacteria > Bacteroidota > Bacteroidia > Chitinophagales > Saprospiraceae > RFSX01. The sequence continues at coordinate 4,775 of CALLAG010000010.1, forward strand.
AGAATGGATGTGAAGCAACAGATGAGATCAATATAGAAGTGAAGGCCCTGAGGAATGTCTATATACCAAACACATTCAGCCCGAGTACGCCTGCACCTAATAATAAGTTTATGGTCCTCACAGGCCAGGGAGTAGAGCAACTTAATTACTTCAGAATATTTGATAGATGGGGTAACTTAATGTATGAAGTAGAAAACATCCCTGCACCTACGACTATAGATATGGGCTGGGACGGCCGTAGAGGTGATGGTGCTAATAGCGAAGTAGAGCCTGGCGTCTATGTTTTCATTGCAGAAGTACAATTCTTAGATAACGGTAATACTGTGGAGTATACAGGGTCTGTGACACTTGTAAGATAAGTCTATATACTTAAGTACTCCTAAGTCAGCCGATGTGCTGTTTGATGACCATATTTTAGTAGTAATGTTTGGGATAATGCTCGATGTAGGTTGATAACTTTTATGATTATCAGTGGGACAGTATTGACATAGGCACTAGAGTATACCACTAATGAGAATTAGGCATTTAAAACTATAATAGATAGAAGATTCTACTTCTTATTAGAAGTCTTGATAGGAATGATTGTATCTAGTTTGACAGCTGTTTCTTCTTTAGGTTTGGGAGTTACATAACCTGTCAAAAACAGTGTTGTCAGCTCCGGTGACCCACTTGACTTAACGGTGATTTCGGGTTTCTGGTAGCCTTCCTTAGTGATGCTTATATACTCTACTCCGATGTAACCTTTCTCACCTGGCGCTACTGGTATAAATGGAAAACTTGGTCTTGTACATCCACAAGTAGCATCGGCACTTAATACTTCAAGTGGCCCATTACCTTGGTTAGTGAACATAAACTTGTGAGTAATCGTATCCCCTTCATTTATTTTTCCAAAATCATATTCCTTTTCTTCAAAAACAATTTTGCCCAATTTCTTCTTGGCTTTAGGTTTCTTTTTTGCCGGTTTCTTTTTTGCAGGAATTATTTTTTCTTGAGTAAGTTTTTTTTCTTCTTTGATGTCTACAATAAGCTCCGTAGCGTCTTCTATGGTATCCTTTACCATTTCTGATTCTATATCACCATCCCACGCAGTTTCTTTTTCTAATGCTGCTTTTTGATTTGACATCAGGGTCTCCTCTTTTTGGCTATTTGGAGCATCAGAATGTTGAGAGTCTGACTTACATGATATGAATGAGAAAGACACCGCAAAAAATATAAAAATTATGATTTCTACTGAGTTACGCATGTGAGAAACTAATATTAAAAATTAATTGGTAGAAAAATCTACTCTAATATTACTTTAAAATATTAAAACTACCTGCTTTTTGGTAATTATCTCCACCGCAACTGTATTCGATTTTGTATACATAGACACCTGGAGGCATGCTCGTACCATTATAAGTACCATCCCATCTCTCGTTCTTATTGAGAGAGCTGTAGAGTAATAATCCCCATCGATTATATATCTCAAATCGGGTAAGATCCTCTATAATGAAGGCATTACTTATATAGAACTCGTCATTAAGCTGATCATTATTAGGTGTAAAGGCTGTCGGAAAAATGATGGTTCCACAGTCTATAGCATCTACATCCACGACACTTATTCTGATCATATCACTACTCACGCAGGTGCCATGGTCATATTCTACATTATATATTATCGTCTCATCTGGAGATGCTTGAGGACTGGGAGAACTCGGATCTGATAGATTATTATTAGGTGACCAATTGATCGTAGGAGCACATGTCGGTCCACTTAATACATCTATGACATCACCCATGAATATTGTAGTATCAGAGGTCAATATCTGATCAGGGTTAACTAAGAACTCTCTCCTATCTACCTCACCTGTAATGGCATAATCATAGAATTGTAGATTATCAAGCCTTCCTCTAAAAAACACATCAGAATTAGTATTAGTGGCATCTATACATGGCGAGTATCCTATAGTCATCTGATGATCCA
>CALLAG010000011.1 GCA_938002705.1 uncultured Saprospiraceae bacterium
TTAGCATCAGCGCCATGCTTAAAGAATGCATAAGAAGGTGTCACTATCAGTACTTTCTCATCTGGCTTACATATATAGCCGATCAAGCTGAACAGTGCTGGAATTACGCCTTTGGCATAGACCAGCTGCTCTAAGTCTGGCTTCCATCCATATCTATCTACACACCACTTCTGAAATGCCAATGGATAAGCAGGATCAGCAACCATAGAGTAACCCAGCAGTGGATGATCTAAGCGCTTCTTTATAGCACCGATAATCTCTGGCGCTATAGCAAATTCCATATCGGCTACACACATAGGGATGAAGTCAGCTTCCTTATACTTACCACTTAAGTCTACTTCTTTATCAAATAGATACCCTCGATAACCTGTCACGGACATGGCATTAGTACCTTCTCTATTGATGATTGTGCTAAAGTTGTATTTGTTAGATGCCATATTATTGTAAGATTATAATTAGGGTGACCTGATTAAGTGATTGATTCATGTTATGAATTATTAGATCTCTTCAATACTTGAAATTACAATTTTATCGCCACACTGTAAGAGTCACTCATTTTGTCTACTATCTTACATAATCATAGTTTTGATAGAGTGTAGTCTGATTTTAGCTATATGCAGATTAGAAAACATTATAAAATGAGAGTCCAATCCTTTAACCTAAATACTGCTGACAGCATCGATTCTATTTGGCAGAGTTCACTGGAAGCAGATTTTAATCCTACACTTGCGATATGCTTTACTGATGCTTTGTTTGATTTTAGATATCTATCGGCTTTTCTTACGGCTAAGAATATAGAGGTTATAGGCGCCACTACTTGCGGCGAGATTACTAATAACAAAGTATATGAGAAAAGTTGTTCTCTTCTTCTATTGGACATCGATAAAAAGTACTTTAAAATATTTATAGAAAAATTAGACGAAAAGGAAGAGCAAACATCTCAGAAAATTGCGCATAAAGCATTGGAGAAATTTTCTAAGCCAGCTATAATTACTTATGCCTCTAAGCTTGGTGTTAATGGAGATCGAGTTGTCAAAGGATTCAAGGATGTCTTAAATAATGATGTACCAATATTCGGAGGATTAGCGGGGGATAACTTTAAGAATGAAGAATTTACAGTTTTTCATAATTCTAATTATATGAATAGTGGATTGGTGGCGCTTATATTTGACAGAGATTTTGTTAGAGTGGCAGGAAAAGCTTTCAGTGGATGGCAGCCATTAGGTAAGACACATATAGCTACTAAGGTAGATGGTAATATACTATCGGAGATAGATGGGGTGCCGGCTCTGGATTTATTTATTGAGTATTTTGGCATCGAAAGATCAGGTACTGTAGATGATATGCCACTAGAACAGATACCAGGTATGTATCCAATTAAAGTAATCAATGATCCCAATAGAGAATATATGAGATCACCACTGTTTTATGATAAGGTGAACAAGTCTCTAATTTTGGCAGGAGAAATACAGCAAGGTGATAAGATCAAATTCTGTCCTATGCCTGATATTGATACGGTACAGGATACGGTAGATTATTTTGAGTCTTATTCTAAGTCATTGACTGATGTGGATGCGATTATGATTAATTCTTGCGCTGGTAGGAAAATGTCATTCGGACCGATGATGGATAAGGAAGTAGGAGATATATATCAGTTATGGAATAAGCCCACTATTGGATTTATGGCATTGGGAGAAATCGGTAGTAATACTGACGATAGTGAATGTAACTTTCATAATGTGACACTTAGTCTTGTTACATTGACAGAAATATAATAGAATAACTTGCTTGCTAAGGATCAAATAATTGAGTGGATTAAAGATTCAGATTTATCTGATGGTCAATCTAAGGCTATAGCTGATTTTTTAGATGCAGCTGATAAGAACGATAATCTTCAGAAATTCCAAATCAAAAGACTGAAAGAAAATCTTAAGATCAATACGAGATTTTTAGACAAAGCAGTCCAAGACTTGGAGAAGACTGTGATACTTCTCAAAGCCTCTAACAGTCAGCTGAGTAACTTCGTGAAAGTATCATCTCATGACCTCAAATCTCCACTTCGTTCTATAAGTAGCTTCTCAGGGCTTCTTCTCAAAATGCTCGATGGTAAACTCAATGATAAAGAGGAAAGCTACTTTCAGATAATAGAAAAAAGTGCTAAGTCAATGTCTCAATTAATTGATGACTTACTCATCTACACAAAATTAAATGCAGAACATCTTAATGTCGATAATTATGGGTTAGAAATATTGTTAAGTGATGTACTCCAAAACTTAAACTTTGACATTAGTAGTAACAATGTAATAGTAGAGAATAATATGGAACACATTAATCTTGATTGTGATGCCATAAAATTTAAACAACTACTACAGAACCTGATCAGTAATGCGATAAAATTTTCTACCTATGGTGATAATCAGGCACATATAATTCTGGAATCTTTTAATCATCCGCAAGAGTGGCAGTTTACTATAAGTGATAATGGAATAGGCATTGATAAAAGCTTCAGAAACGATGTGTTCGGAGAATTCACTAAGCTCAATGGTAATGACTTTGAAGGGACAGGCATAGGTCTAAGCATATGCAAGAAAATTGTAGACAAACATAGAGGCCGCATATGGATAGAACCCAAAGATGAAGTCGGAACGAAGATTGCTTTTACGATAGCTAAGAATCTGTAAGCTATTCTTAGAATAATATTCCTACCTTACTCTTCTATAAAAAAAAGCGAATTATCTTCCTTACTCAGGAGCACCATCTGCCAGCCACTGATCTATCTTAGAGATCGTACAATCATTGAGCTTAGAAGCACCTCTTGGCATAGGACTAAAGCCACTTTCATGATTGATGGACCCAGATATTCTGTTTCTGGGTATTTCTATAAGTACATCATCGTAATTAGCTAAGCTGAATGTGCTTGTTGCACTTGCATTATGACATGCTGCAGTATTGGCGCATGAGCTATTGAATATGGCAGCTATCTCGTTAGTATATGTCAGTCCGGTAGTCTCACAAGTCATAGGTTCTTCCATATCGCTTGTACATGCTATGAGGCATGATAAGAGGATGATCGTTCCGACTATGATATATCTGTTCATAATTTTATAAGTTTATGGTGTGAAGCTATGGATTACTTTCTTAAGAACGATATTAATATCTATTATATTGATATCAGCGTTATCCTTGTCAGGTCAGATGATGAAAGGGCAAAAGTCACTATCTTTTTATTCAGGATTTATTAATCCTGAGCCATTCACCTTTAGCATATTTACATTCTCTGGAGCTGGTAATCCTTCACCTTCTGCTAATGTAAGTTTTAATTATGCTGCCACTGATAGGATTACTATAGGCCCATTTGCAAGTTACTACAGAGTTAATGCAGATTATAGTAACTCTGTAGATCAATACGCTCTGTTATTAGATTCAGAAGATTTTAATCAGCTTGTAGATGGATTAGGATGCATTGTATTAGGAGATTGTAATCCTGCAATGGTATCAGAGCGTATATCAGTTTTTACTATAGGTATGAAAGGTACTATAACACGTAATATTATTAAGGAAGTAGAGACGTATCTTTCCATGCACTTAGGGTACAGTATTCATAAGAGAGAAGCGATCGTAGATGCTATATTAGAATCCGAGGTGGATCAACTTGATCTTGGAGTTGAGGTACCTACAGTATTGTATTTTACAAGTGTGGGTCTTAGGAAGTTTATTAGTCACAAGTATGCCTTATTCGGAGAGTTTGGATATGGTAATAGTCATCTGGTGACCATAGGGATAACGATGCGATTAGGATATTAATATGCTAAGTATCTTCTATGGATTATGCATATATCTACTACATTAAAGTATTAAGTATACTTCCCAAACTAATATTAGCTAGTCTATTAGATTTAATTTTAATTGGTAATTTCTTGTTACTATTCAATAAAGGGACTATGTTTGAAGTACAAATGAATAATACAAAGACATATTTTACTTGGAGCTATTTCTATTACGAGCGTAATGGACTCTAAGTTGGTGTGTATATAATTATAAAATCAAATTAAAGAGTCCGGAATTTATTTCGGACTTTTTTTATGGGTATAAGTCAGAATATTATGAAGATAGCAGTTATAGGATTAGGACTCATAGGAGGGTCGATAGCCAAAGAAATCAAAACGCGATCTCTCGGAACTATCTCCGTAATAGGTGTAGACCGAAGTGAAAAACATGCTAATAGAGCCTTAGAATTAGGACTTGTAGAAGGTATTGTAGAACTGGAAGAGGCGCTTGCTGTTGCTGATATTTTTATAGTAGCCGTACCAGTTAATGTTATCGAGAATCTACTACCGCAATTATTAGATGGTATTAATTCTCAGCAAGTCATTGTCGATGTGGGTTCTACTAAAGGTGATATATGTGAGAGTATAAGTAGTCACCCAATGAGACGTAGGTTCGTAGCGGCACATCCGCTAGCAGGTACAGAGTTCTCAGGTCCTGATGCCGCGATCATGAATCTATTCAGCGGTAAGAAAAATATCATCTGTGAGAAAGATAAAAGTGATGAAGACGCTATTGCGCAAGCATTAAAGATATTCGACTTTTTAGGTATGAATACAATATACTTAGACCCGTCAGAGCATGACAAGCATATGGCATTTGTGTCACATCTATCGCATGTGATATCATTTGCGCTAAGCCATACGGTCTTAGATATAGAGAAAGATGAGAAGCAGATATTTAATCTGGCTAGCACAGGATTTGCTTCTACTGCGAGATTAGCGAAGTGTAACCCTGTTACATGGACTGCGATATTTGAGAAAAATCCTAAGTATCTTTCTGAAGCGATCGGTGCTTACATCACACATCTGCAACATTACAAAAAATTAGTGGACAACAATAACTGGAAAGGTATGCATGATGCTATAAGCCAATCCAATGAAATCTCCCGTGTATTAGACGGTATAAAACTTAACGCTACAAAAGCATAAAATTAAAATAATGGAAACAACAGAGACTAATAATAGAGTGACATGGCTCACTAAAGAAAAAAGACCTATCGTCATAGCAGGACCTTGTAGTGCTGAGTCAGAAGAACAAGTGATGGAGACAGCTCATAGACTTAAGGCTACAACTAAGTCTGATATATATAGAGCTGGGATATGGAAGCCGCGTACATCACCTGGAAGCTTCGAGGGTGTAGGCGTTGTAGGATTACCTTGGCTTAAGCGTGTCAAAGACGAGACAGGATTTCCCGTTACTGTAGAAGTGGCCAAAGCAAAGCATGTAGAATTGTGCTTAGAGTTTGGTATTGATATACTATGGATAGGGGCTCGTACCACTGTTAATCCATTCGCGGTACAAGAGATAGCGGATGCACTCAAAGGGGTAGATATACCAGTCCTTGTCAAGAATCCTATTAATCCCGATCTCGCATTATGGATAGGAGGTGTCGAGAGATTAAAAAAAGCGGGTATAAAAGAAATAGGAGCGATACACAGAGGTTTCTCTAATCTCGGCGAAAAATACTACCGCAACAGACCACAGTGGCAGATAGCGATAGACTTCATGAGACGTATGCCAGATGTACCTATGATCTGTGACCCAAGTCATATATGCGGTCGTCGTGATATCTTACAAGAAGTCAGTCAGAAAGCCATGGACTTAGATTATGATGGACTGATGATAGAAAGCCACATAGATCCTGATAATGCATGGAGTGATGCTAAGCAACAGATAACGCCAGAAGTCTTCGGTACGATGATCACAGAGATGAAATTACGTCATGACTATGAAGACAACAGAGCACTGCAAAGTGACTTAGACAGGTTGAGAGCAGTCATTGGACATATAGACGATGAGATCATTAACCTACTATCTAATAGGATGAATGCTGCCAGAGAAATAGGCCAATACAAGAAAGAAAATAATATGACCATCTATCAGAATAAGAGATGGAATGAGATCATAGACCGAGCAAAGACACAGGCTTCTAAATCCGGCTTAAGCGAAGAATTTATCATTAGATATATCAAAGCGGTGCATGATGAGAGTATTGATCAGCAAGAAAAGGTGTATAAGGAATAGGGCTGATGTGATATATCTACATATTTATTTTAGATTTATAATCTAATATTTAGAATATGGAAATAAATTTTAAAGTCATCAATGCCAGCAAGCTTGAGGATGGGGATGTTTTTTATTGTACGCCTAACCCAGAGATGAATGTCTTCGGGCCTAATTTTATGATTACTGGAACGGATCAGATATTTATCAGAGATGATCATTATGATAATCTCGAAGATGGTACTCATGCCGTTGTTGTTAATGGTGGTCACATCATATGGTTCAAGCCAGATGAGCATGTTGTTGTACTTACCCACTATTCAGAATTACTTAGAATATTGGATATGGTCAAAGAAGGAAACCCTCAGCTCAATGTCGGAGCCAATGATTTTCATACCTTATTGAGTGAGCAGATAGAGCAAGGCAAGCAGTTTGTTTCTCCGTTAGATATACTGATGGAGAAAGATAACTATGATGATGATTACGAGGAGTTAGTAGATCCCATTTTGGATATGACTCTTATGCGATCCTCAACAATAATATTAAGAGGTACAGAAGAATATTATAAATGGTCAAGTGCTATAGACGGATCAGATATGGGACCAAGCTTTGATGATGCTACTGTCTTGCTGGTAGATGATATAGAATTAAAGGAAGATATACTTGCATACATAGAAAAAAATCATAAGAAGATTTTAGAATATTTTTTTAACAGTATGTGGACTGATGATTCTTATTGGCCACGGGAACGAGATTTAGTAGCATTTAATAAGTATATTAAGTGGGAGTATGCGAGTATGTTATTTGGTGAGAATTTATTATTTTGATTAATTATCCTGACAAGACTTCAGATATAATTTTTTAACATATATCCTCCAAAGCTTGATAGAGGAGAGACTTCTCTTTACATTTACCACATCAAAATATTATCATGAATTTAGAGCCATATATAGCAGTATCAGGAGAAGGAGGATTATTCAAGCTCATCGCGACAAGATCTAATGGATTAGTCCTTGAGAACTTGGATTCATTAGGCAAATCCAATTTCTATTCTACACGTAAGCATCAGTTTACGCCTTTAGGTACAGTGGCGATTTATACTTTAGATGATTCTACGCCATTAGTAGATATCTACAAGACCATGTTAGACAAGATAACAGAACTACCTCCAGTAAGTGTCAAGTCAGAAAAGCATGTCATAGAAGAATATTTTGATCAGATACTTCCAGATTATGATGAAGACAAAGTATCTCTCAAGGATATGAAGAAAGTCATCAAGTGGTTCGTCAAATTAAATGATCACGGCCTACTCACAACCTCTGATGAAGAGGAG
>CALLAG010000012.1 GCA_938002705.1 uncultured Saprospiraceae bacterium
TGGCGGATAAGATCGCTCATATAATTTTTTTCAGATCAAGGCAGAAAACCTACCTACTGGCAGGCAGGCGTAGACATAGCCTTAGCTATGGCGAGGCTTTCTAACGCAGATATGGAATAAATTATAATGCGAATTACCGCAATTTTATAGGTTAATTTGTATAAGAATGTTCTTCTGACTATTATGACGATAGTAGACTTGCTATGAGTTTTATGCGATTATATAAGTCTGTTATTCTAATCTTACTATAGTTTTCTTTATTATTTTTCATAGATAAGCCTACCGTATTCATCGAAATTAATCACTGTTTCGTGGCCGCTGTTGTATATTGTTTTTCTTGTTATATCCTAATGTGATGTTAATAGTGCCTTATGGTCCTAATCATTAGGGGATTTCGGATTATTTTAAAGTTATTGATTAATTACTCATCAGACAAAATCAACCTAAATGAAAATTAAAACTATATGCTTGATAAGTATTATGTTCCTATTCTGCATAGGACAGATTACTGCTCAAGACAAAGCGGCACTACCAGAAGGCGTAGTCAAAAATGCTTCTGTAGAAGGTATCACAGAGTATCAGCTAGAGAACGGGCTAAAAGTACTTCTCTTCCCTGATCAATCTAAGCCTACAATCACTGTCAATATCACCTACCTCGTAGGATCGCGACATGAAGGTTATGGCGAGACTGGAATGGCTCACTTACTAGAGCATCTCGTATTTAAGGGTACACCTAATCATCCAGATATCCCTCAAGAGTTGTCTTCTCATGGAGCAAGACCTAACGGAACGACATGGTATGATAGAACTAATTATTATGAGACATTCAGCGCCACAGATGAGAACCTTAACTGGGCTCTCGATATGGAGTCTGATAGAATGGTTAACTCATTTATAGCTAAAAAAGATCTCGATAGTGAGATGACTGTCGTCAGAAATGAATTTGAAAGTGGAGAGAATTCTACTGTCGGTGTTCTGATGAAGAGAACGATGGGAGCGGCATTCCAGTGGCACAACTATGGTAAGTCTACTATAGGTGCACGATCAGATCTTGAGAATGTACCTATCGAAAGATTACAAGCTTTTTATAAAAAATATTATCAGCCTAATAATGCAGTCCTGACTGTAGCAGGTAAGATCGATGATATGAAAACACTGAAGTTAATCAATGATTACTTCGGAAAGATACCAAGACCAGAGACTGACTTCTATAACACTTATACTAAAGAGCCGACTCAAGATGGAGAAAGACTTGTAACGCTCAAGAGAGTAGGTGACGTACAGAATGTATCTGTGATGTATCACACACCACCAGGACCACACTCTGATTATCCTGCGGTATCTGTGATAGAACAACTCTTGACAGATGAGCCTTCAGGAAGATTATATAAGGCACTAGTAGAAACTAAGAAAGCATCATCGCAGTGGGGATTTGCTCCTGGACTGAACGAAGGTGGATTCATATACCTCAATGCTGATGTACGAAAAGATAATAGCTTAGAAGATGCTAAGACAACGATGCTCGCGACACTCGATGATCTTAAAGCTAATCCTCCAACTAAAGAAGAAATAGATAGAGCAAGAACTAATATTCTCAAAAATTGGGACCTTGGTTATAATAATTCTGATAGAGTAGGATTAAGTATGAGTGAGTACATCGCAGCTGGAGATTGGAGATTATACTTCCTCTATAGAGATAGGATAGAAGCTGTAACAGCAGAAGATGTTGTCAGAGTAGCTAATAAATACTTTGTGCCATCTAATAGAACGATAGGATTATTTATACCAGAAGATAATCCTGTAAGAGCAGAGATTCCTGATGCACCTAACGTGAGTGCACTTGTAGCTAATTATAAAGGAAAAGAAGAGATTGCAGTAGGAGAAGAGTTCGACCCATCACCTGATAATGTTGATAGCAGAACTAAGACTGGAAAATTTGCTTCAGGAATGGAATACTCACTATTAAGTAAAGAAAATAGAGGGGATGCCGTAATGGCCAATATGAGAATACGATATGGTAACCCTGTCTCTCTAAAAGGTAAAAATCTTGCAGCACAGTTCGCAGCACGGATGCTTGATAAAGGCACAGAGACAATGACCAGACAAGAGATACAAGATAAGTTAGATGGTCTCAAAGGACGTGTGAGTATATTCGGTGGTATGTCAGGTACTTCTGTAAGAATACAGACCACTAATGAGAATCTTGCAGCCGTTATGGATATGGCAGGTGAGATGCTTCGACAACCAACATTTCCAGCTGAAGAATTCGAAAAATTAAAAGAAGAGCAACTGGCAAGTATCGAAGAATCACTTTCTGATCCACAAGCACTAGCAAGTGAGAAATTCGGTAAGTTGTTAAGTCCTTACGATAAAGATAATGTAAGATATTCTATGACTATGACGGAAGAGATAGAGGCGATCAAAGCATTGACACTTGAGGAAGTTATAGATTTTTATAAGAATAACTATGGTACATCTGAGGCGACAATATCGATAGTAGGAGATTTTGAAGAAGAAGCTATTAAGAACAAAACTGATAAGTTATTCGGTAGCTGGAATAGTCCAGGAAAGTATAAGAGAATAGATTACCCTTATACAGCTACACAACCTAACGATACAGAAATAGAAACACCCGATAAAGCAAATTCTATGTTCTTCGCTGGTATGAAAGTACCAGTTAATGACAGTCATGAAGACTATGCAGCTATGGTTATAGGTAACTACATCTTAGGTGGTGGGTTTCTTAACTCAAGATTAGCGACTAGAATACGACGTGAGGATGGATTAAGTTATGGTGTAGGTTCTTGGTTTAATGCATCATCTATGGATGACGGTGGTAACTTTGGAGCATATGCGATATCAGCACCTGAGAACACAGCTAAGGTACAAGCAGCATTCAAAGAAGAGATTATGAAAGTCATTACTGATGGATATAATGCAGAAGAACTCGAAGAAGCAAAGTCTGGATGGTTACAATCTCAGATGGTCAATAGAGCTCAGGATAGAAGCCTCTCTGGAGACTTAGCTAACAACTTGAGGCTAGATAGAACGATGCAATGGGACAAAGCCTTAGAGGAGAAAGTATCTAATCTTACCGTAGATGATATCAATAGAGTTATGAAGAAATATGTCCATCCTGACAAGATGGTATACGTCAGAGCTGGTGATTTTGAGAAAGTAAAGAAGGAAATGAAGCCTTAAGATATTAAGACTTGTTGTACTTATAAGATTTATATTTGAAGGATGTCTCTTAATTGAGGCATCCTTTTTTTATATTTATATACATAGACTATGGAAAAACTTATTGGTAATATCAACTACCTAAAAACTCAATTGGATAGCTTAAGTCCTATGAGTGAGCAGGATGAAAGTCGTCTATGGCAGAAGTTTCGCTTGTTATGGAATTATAATTCTAATCATATAGAAGGCAACACTTTGACTTATGGTCAGACTGTGTTGTTGTTTAAATTAGGTAACGAGTTTAGACCTCAAAATTCTCCATTGAAAGATGTGTTGGAGATGAAGGCGCATGATGTAGCGGTACATCTTATAAAGTCGTATGCCGTTGATTCTAATTTTAAATTGTCAGAGAAATTTATCAGAGAGCTTAACGAAACGATATTAGTTGAAGCATATCACAAAGAAGCTAAGACATCAGATGGACAAAAGACTTTTAAGAAAATTTTACCTGGTCAATACAAAGAACTACCTAATCATGTCCTATTACCTAATGGTGATATATTTAGATATACCGAGCCTGGAGATGTGACCGCTGAGATGCAATCATTAATGGAGTGGTATAGAAGTGATGATGGGCTTCCTATCATAAAAGCTGCCGCTCTACACTATAAATTTATTACTATACATCCATTTGATGATGGGAATGGAAGGACAGCAAGGCTACTGATGAATTATCACTTAATGAGAGAAGGCTATCCACCTATTATCATAACAAGTGAGGATAAGGCTAATTATTATTATGCACTAAGGCAAGCAGATGGTGGAGATATAGATGCTTTTATAAAATACATAGCTGAGCAATTAGTTACCTCGCTTACACTTGCTATAAAAGCTGCGAAGGGAGAAGAGATAGAAGAACCAGAAGACATAGATCGTAGATTAAGTATTCTTAAGAAGCAGATTAATTCTATATCTAAGGATGCTCCACTTAGGGAATCTAGTAGGGTGAAAGAATTATTAGCGCAGGAAGTATTTCCGATTTTTGAAAAATATGTGGAAAGTCTTAAGCGATTTGAAGATGTATTAGAACATAGCGAAAAGTATCTTTCTTCTGATATAGCTATTGATGGAAAACTATCGGTTGATCAAAGGAAAATATTATTTCTTAAATCTTTAGATGGTAATGAGCCTATCTCAAGAGTTATCCAAGTGTTCAATTATTCAGGTATTAGGAATACCGCTATAAATTTTAATTCAAAATGGAATGTTGAGTTTAATTTTAATGAAGATCATTATCTATTTTCTAACACACTTACAAACAAATCAATTACTGTAAAGTACAATAGAAGCATTCCTCAGAATGAAATAGACTCAGACATCAAAGAGACTGAAAGGTTAATTCTACAGAAAATAGAAGCGGCTCTCAAGTAAGTCATACTCCAAGGGAATATGCTCCTTGTCTTAAGATCTTATTTTACTTCAGTCAGACAGCAGAGAGACTACCTCTTGACCTTAAGCAGTGACATAATCTCAGGAACATGCTTACTATCTGCAGGCGTAATTTTAACTTCAAATTCCTTGTAACTACCTGTTATTTCAACAGCTACATCGTCTGATGTTTTTATTTTCTTGACTTTTATAACCTTCTTCTTAAGTTGTCCTTGGATGTTACTGCTGAGCTGGTATTCCTTGTCTTGGCCACCCACTGCTTTTCGGAGGAATATCACTTTATTTTTTACGTCGATCATGTTATTTCTACTTTTCCGCAATAACGGTATTATTCTCTTAAGAACTTAGTTAATATCTATTATATGATTATTAGTCCACTATAAAGCAAGTGCTTATTATATAATTCTACTCACTTGCAGAATTAGCGTCATTAGTGATAATCGCTTGATCTGCCATCTCTCGGAGTTCTGAGTGGAATGCCATACCATTCTTCTGTTCTAATATTCTACCATTCTGATCTAAGAATAATAATGCAGGATAGCCTTGTACACCATAGAGAGTTGCGATATTAGGTCCATAGCCCTTTTCGGCATTGACTTTAAAACTGATAAATTTAGATGAGATGTAATCACCTAAAGCGTCATCTGAGAATACCTCCTCATCCATGACCTGACAAGGCAAGCACCAGTCTGTATAGACATCTACGAAGACAAGCTTGTCTTCTGCGATGGCTTTATCTATCACATCTATGAGTGAAGCGTCTTTGATAAAATTAAAATTATTAGATAGATCATACTGTATAGGATCATCCTCTACGATGATATCCTTCTGGGTCTTACAAGCAGTAAGGCCTATGAGAATAAAAAGAGCTAAAAACTTCATATTAAAACACATTATGATTAATTCTTATATGATCAATAATTATACCTAAGATCGTTAAGTTTGCATTAATTATGGTCTAACTTAACTGAGACCATTAAAATATAAGCAGCTTTAGAAGGAATGATAGTAGAACTTATATTGACATATATTATTTTATTAGCACTTATCTTTTTTAGATATATCATAGTGTCTGGTGGTTTTTACTTGCTATTCTTTGTAATCAAAGGCGATCACTTCAAGACAAGAAGAATCTCTACTAAGCTGCGTAAGCCTCATCAAGCTCGCAAGGAGATATGGAATTCTTTCTGGAGTTCAGTCATATTCGCCATAGGAGGGACTGTCCTTATATATATGTGGAAGAATGGGCATACACGTATCTATGATGATCCTATGGAGTATGGAGTAGCTTATCTATTACTTAGCGGCTTAGTGGTCCTACTTATTCATGAGACTTATTATTATTGGATACACAGGTGGATGCATAATCCTAAAGTCTATAAACTTGTACATAGAATGCATCATGATAGTATCGTCACTTCTCCATGGACTTCATTTTCATTTGATCCACCAGAGACAGTTATACAGGCGATATTCGTCCCAGCTATGGTGTTCTTGATGCCGCTACATTATGGTGTTGTGATGACCCTACTTATACTCATGACGATAAGTGCTACGATTAACCATCTTGATGTAGAGATATTTCCACGTAATTTTAACAGACACCCTATCGGTCGATGGCTGATAGGAGCGACACATCACAGTCTCCATCATTCTGAGTTCGTTACTAATTATGGCTTGTATTTTACTTTCTGGGATAAGTGGATGGGTACAGAGAGTAAGGTATTCGATAAGCGGTATGATGAGGTGACATCATAATCTATATGCAATAATAGAATCGAGTTCTATCTCAACAAAGTAACATTCCCAGTTTTGAGAATCTCTTCATTATTAACAAGGCCAAGCTTGACGATATAGGTATAGACGCCTATCTCTGCAAAGTCACTATTGAATGTCCCATTCCATCCTTGATATTCTGATACTAATCCATCGTAGCTGTGTACTATATTGCCCCATCTATCATAAATTAGTAGAGAGTTGATATTGACTATACTACTACCAGTGCCTACGATGAATGCCTTATTAGCCACTAATGATGTGCTGAAAATATTAGGTATGTAGATGTCATCATTTCTATCGACTATGACAGTAACTCTTTTTTGGATACTACAACCTGCTGCGTTATATGCTGTGATAAGATACTCACTATCGTCGAATGGTGATACGGACACTGAAGATTCCATGGAGATGATATCACCTTGATTAGACCACTCATAACCTACGATATCATTACTTGCAGAATTAGGAGATAATGTAATGCTATCTCCGAGTGCTATGGTAACGATACTATCTATTGATAGATTTTGTATTGGCGATTCGAACGTAATATCTACAGTTACAATGCTATCACAACCATTTGCATTTTCTGTCATAATACTATACTGACCTTCCTGACTGAATACTTGTCCTGCGACTTGTATAGTGTCGCCAGAGCATAAGGTCTGTGTGACAAGGGATTCTGTATTAGGATATACGATGAGTTCTACATTAGATATGGAGTCACATCCTGAGGCTGAGCTTATAGTGTCAGTATAGCTTCCAGCCATTGATAATAATTGTTGTCCTAACGGATAAGTGTCACCTACACATATAGATTGTGTAGTCATGGACTCTATAGCAGGGTTTACAATCAGATTTATATTAGATATGGAATCACATCCTGTTATTAAGCTGACTGTATCGGCGTAGCTGCCAGCAACTGATAACAACTGTTGTCCTAATGGGTAAGTATCACCAGCACAGATTTCTACAGTACTGAATGTTACAGTCTCTGCGAAGATAAGATCGTAAGGCTCACTTAAGAAGCAGCCATCTTGTGATTCTATTCTGACGACATATTCTCCCTCTTCATTATTAGAGTCTATAGATAGCTGAGTACTGGTCTCGCCTATAATGGCGACACCATCCAGATACCACTGATAAGAAAGCTGGCCTGGCTCAGCTTCTAATAATAATGAATCATCACATGGCTCTCCAGTAATATTAGCTAAGGGGACTGAGAAGGCACTTGCTTCTGCAAGTGATAATCTATCTACATAAAAATATGGATTATTTGTAGCGTCAGGATGTGGAGCACATCCTGGACCTAATACGATTGCTTCATAATCTTGATCAGGTGTAAAGTCGAATTTTACATTGACCCATTCATTCTCTCCTCTGACTTCTACTTGTCCTATTAAGTCCCATCCAGGTCCATTAGTCGGACATCCATACTGACCATTATTACCTCCAAATGGGAGGTTGTTACAATTATTAGTACCAAAAAATGCCATGGGTAGGTATACACTGCTGGGAGCATCATAGAATCCTACAAAAAAATCTAATCGATAAGTAACACCCTGCTTCATAGGTTCTGTAAGGCAACTACCCACATATTCTTTATTATTCGGTAAGTTAGGTTTGCCATCTCTAAATCCTACTGCTCCTTCACCATCAGGAAATGGAAGTGGCGGTCTGGACTGTAAGGATGGATTACCGAGTATCCCGCAAGTATGTACATAATCTGATGTCGCAAATGATGCTTGTATCCAAGAGACGGCACAATCTAGTTGTCCCTCGAATCTTGGGCAACAGAGCATTTCTTCAAATGATGGATTAGGTATTAATGAGGAAGGCATTAAGGTCTCACAGCTACAATCCTCAGTATCATTGATATCGATTAAGCCATCATTATCGTTATCTATACCATCATCACATATCTCTTGTCCTGAGACTAACACTGACGTGAGACTCAAGCAAAGTATTAGAAGTGATTTAGATATCATATACATAATGTGGTGTTTTATCGTATAAATATTACGTGAAAATCTGTAATGTCCTGATTTATGGCATCTTAGAATCCAAGATATACATTAACTATGAAAGTATTCCAGACTTCGCTGCATGGGTATAGAAGAAATGCATTCTTATCGTTTTTTAAAGACATTTCATTAATTGTATTGATCTTGATAGATTAATACTCCAAATGTAGCTTAGGATACATTCTATCTATTGTAATACTTAGAGTATCTAAGTTCTTTCAGCATAGACCGATATTATTTGTATTATTGGTATAGAAATTTATCCATTTAGAGAAATGAAGTAAAAATTAGCATAGCTATTTTTTTATGTGAATATTTTGAAGTGCAAATCGATATTGAATTTCATATACAACTATAGCAGTAGAAGTAATTGATTAAGTCAGATGTGTACTCCGATATTTACCTATAAGTTATCTTTATTTTCTTCGAATGACTTTTTTTTAGGAAACAATCAGATTTAATATAATTATGGCAGGATCACAATTTTTCTTTCCGACTAGAACCTACGTAGAACGTAGACAAGGATTAATGGATAGCGTCAAAGGAAGCAAGATGTTACTACTCGGTAACTCTTACAGTCCGATGAACTATAAAGATAATCATTACCCATTCCGACAGGATAGCACATTCCTCTATTATATAGGTATCAACTTACCAGATCTGTGTGCTGTGATAGATAGCGAAGCCGGCATCACGACATTGTATGGTGATGATCTTACACTTGATATGATTATATGGACTGGCAATCAGCCATCACTATCAGAGTTAGGAGCACAGTGTGGTATAACTGAAGTCAAGAAAATGTCTTCTCTCAAAGCCGACCTCAACGCTGAAGTAAAATATCTACCGCCTTACCGCGGTGAGCATACACTACAGTTGCAGGATTTATTAGATGGCCAAGATATCGTACCATCTATGGATCTTATCATGGCGATCATCGCTCAACGTAATATCAAGTCTGAAGAAGAAATTGCAGAATTAGATAAAGCTGTAGGCATAACGGCAAGAATGCATACACATATTATGCAACATGCTCAAGCAGGCATGAAGGAATATGAACTTGTCGGTGTAGCTAATGCATTTGCGTGGAAACACAATTGTCAGTTTGCTTTTCCGCCTATCTGTACTATTAATGGACAGACACTTCATAATCATTATCACGGTAATACCTTGAGTGATGGAGATATGCTATTAATGGATAGTGGTGTACAGGTCGAGAGTGGATATTGTGGTGATATGACTCGTACCTATCCTGTATCAGGTAAGTACTCATCGCTGCAAGCGTCGCTATATACTATTGTGAATGCTGCACATGATCATGCAGCAAGTATCTCCAAGCCAGGTGTATATAATCGAGACGTTCATTTGGCTGCAGCCAAAGTTATCACGGAAGGACTTATAGCGATGGGCTGGATGCATGGTGACCCTGATGCAGCAGTCGCAGCAGGGGCTCATACATTATTCTTTCAGCATGGTCTCGGGCATATGATGGGACTGGATGTCCATGATATGGAAAACTTAGGAGAGATCAATGTAGGATATGATGAGACGATACAGAAGAGTACAGAATTCGGCTTAAAATCTCTACGACTCGGGAGACAGCTTAGAGAAGGTAATGTAATCACGATAGAGCCAGGCTTATACGTCATACCAGAGTTGATAGATAAATTCCAATCCGAAAATAAATTCTCAGAATATATCAATTACAGTGAGGTCAATAAATATAGAGATGCTGGTGGCATCAGAATAGAGAATGATTACGTTGTAAGAGCTCACGGTGTCGCAGCACTCGGTAGTCCTGATGGGACATCCGTAACAGAGACAGAATCACTTATGAATCAAAATACTTAATGATACAAACAGGCGATAATAATACATGCTTAGTCGTCGAAGGCGGAGGATTTAAGACAGGCTTTACATCTGGTATCTTGGATGCATTTATAGCTGCAGACTATAGCCCATTTACCCATTACTTAGGTGTGTCAGGAGGTTCAGTAGCGATATCTTATTTCTTAAGTCAGCAGTATAGATCATGTCTTGATTCTATATTACTATTGGCTAAGGATAAAGATTTTTTAAATTTCAAAAGATCACTAGGATCGCAGGGGTATATGAATATTGACTTTATAGCAGAAGTAGCCTCTAAGAAAGTCCCTTTTCAGATCGATAAAGCTATAGAGAAATGTGGTACCGCTGACGTACATTTTGTAGCTACTAATAGAGTGTCAGGTAAAGCCTCGTATCTGAAGCCTGATCCTAATAACTGGTTAGATACTGTTGTAGCATCATGCACTCTACCGTTCGTCACTAAGGGTAAGCACGTAGTCAATGGGGTAGAATATCTTGATGGAGGGTGGAGTGACCCACTACCTATTAAGTGGGCTTATGATAATGGTGCCAGAAAAATATTGGTATTACGTACACGACCAGAAGGGGATAAGACGAAGCAGTCTTGGGCTGATTATTTTGGTAGTATATATTTCAGGTCTATGCCTAATTTGAGTCAAGTATTTGAGAGAGCATATGAGAAATATAATGAAGGATTAGCATTTATAGAAAATCCGCCTGCAGATCTCATCATAGAACAACTGACACCATCTAAGTTACTTAAGAGTACCACCTACAGCTACAGTAAGAAGTCTATCATGAGTGACTATAGATATGGATTAGACTGTGGTGTCAAGTATATTATGAGTCAAAATATCCAATCAACCAAATAGTTAAAATTCTAAAATTATGATAGTGTTTCTGAATCATTTTATTAGATACTTTTTAGGCTGGCTGATTGTTGCCTATATCTTTAATCGTTTTGTTAGTGGCATTCCTTATCCAGAGTTTGAATATATCAAGGCAGCAATATTCGCCTTGATAATGACGACAGGTGAGTTAGCGTATAAGTCTTATAAGAATAAAAGTCCCAAAAGTTAATCCTGTATGGATTGGTAAGTGCTAATTATTTTCCGATAATCGAATTTACCTGGACAGACTCCAAGAATAAATCTATTCTCGCTTCTATATGAGGTTCTATTTTTCCTTCCCTGATGAGACCATGACAGTGCCCGAGATAATTCATCCCTAAGTACTTAGCTGTCTCAAGGAATGGCGCTTCGAATATCTCTGATGCTTCAGAATAATTAGTACTACTGATGACGCCGAGAGACTTACCTCTCAGTTGCCTGCCCAGATCTTTGTGATGGAAGAGCAGATCAGATATCCTATCTAAGAATACTTTTATATAACTACTCATAGTATACCAGTAGATCGGTGTAGCCAGGATTATAGTATCATAGTTATGTATAACCTTAGTGATGAGCGCTAAGAAGTCATCATCAGCATTCTTATAATCATAGTCAAAATGACTGATGTTGAGTGGCTTAAGATCTATGATGTCCATAGGGTTCTTAGCTATGACATGATCTAAGAACTGTCTCGTATCTCCATTAGAATTAGCACTTCCGAGTATGATAACTTCATTCGACATATATTCAATAACTTTGTTACTCAATTAAAAGTAAGTTATGTCTTATAAAGTTTTCGGAATAGTCATGTTTCTTTTTTTGCTTTCTTGTACTTCTGCAGATAAGTCTCAGGAAGTGAAGGCTCAGGAGCCGCAAAGGTATACGGCACCTACACTTACTAATCTCTCTTATGAGAATCAGATAGCAGAACTCTATAAGATATTCAGGATAGCACAATCTGCAGCTGTACCTCAGGAAACAATGGATGCAGTCATGCCAGCGATAACTGATGAGCGATTACAATTAACTAAAGACTTCGTCATAGAATATACTAAGCGAGCTCCTGACTATATAAGTGATAAGTATCTTACTAAGCCTGATGAGTCTACATTAGAGGCTGTGTACTATCTATACTTTATAGGTGTAGATGCATTTACTAATGGCGCCGCAGATCCTATAGCTGTGATTAAGAAAGGTACGGATGATATGAGCGGTCGTGACTTGTTGATTAACTATTATAAGGTCCTATTCATGAGAATGCATAGGGTTACAGGGACTCATGACTACTCTATGTATTCATTTGATTTTGATCGACTGTCTATGGATAGTCCAGAGGAGAAAGCCCTATTGTTTTATATAAGTATGTCATATTTTGGAGCTAAGTATAATCGCCTTGCAAGAAATGGATGCGATAAGGCTAATGCATTTGCTGATAATATGCCACGATATGAGGGAGAAAGTTTCCACTCATATAAGTTACCAGCATATTCTTCCTTTAGCGTGATATATGATCAGTTACAGGGTAGAGTACCTTTAGAGAAGGCATTTGCACAACCATTACAAGCAGCGGTAACTACTTACCGAGAGTGCAACGAGTAGGTATAGGGTTATAAATTACTGTACAATATATCATGTGTTATTATACATCGCGTACACAGTTCCACAATTTATATAAGATCACTACTTAGAGTAGGAAGCATCATATGGCACCATTACATTAAGCCAAGCAGATCTCGATATCCTCAGAGTCTTGAAGAAACCTATAGCGCCGACACCTATCATCAATCCCATAGCTTGATTACCACTCCAGCCATACTTGAATACAGCAATTAATGCCATAGGTAATAGTATGAATGCTGATATCGTATAGGAGATAAACATAGCACCAAAATAAAAACCTGGTTCTGGCTCGTAATTCAGATCACAATAAGGACATCGCT
The DNA here is from genome assembly GCA_938002705.1 of uncultured Saprospiraceae bacterium. Classification (GTDB taxonomy): domain Bacteria; phylum Bacteroidota; class Bacteroidia; order Chitinophagales; family Saprospiraceae; genus RFSX01. The sequence continues at coordinate 13,108 of CALLAG010000012.1, forward strand.
CATGCATATCAAGTGGCTGCTTAAGATTTAAAGGTTTGATGAACATGTCACCCTTTCGGCATCGTGGACATTTGTACTTGTATATGGCTGATAATCTATTGATGACTTATAAGTTTAGTATTGTAAATGTATCATTATCGATGTAGGATATAGTACTATCTGAAGAAAACTGAAAAAAAACTATTTCTACGAATGCCTAAAAATAGGCCTTACAGAATATAACTGCAAAGCACCTGACATATGGAATGACAAGTATCTTACACCTAGGGAATAATTAGAAAAAAAAAGGTGACTTCTGTAAGTGACCGTAGTGGTAAGGTAGTGAAATGCTGTCTTATAGGAGAACGTGTTAAAAGTCAAAACCTATGAAAACATTAATTACAATCATCGCATTATTTGCATTCTCAATTTCGAATGCATCTACAAATCCCGCAGGGCCGCTTGTTGTTTTTTCTTCTGAAAATGTAGAAATTCAAATAACTGATAAATCGCAGTCTGCATTTTTTCAAACTTCAGAATTTAATTTCGAGGAGAATAATCTTGAATTCGAAACTGAAAAAGAAATCACTTTCATTCAAATTTTTGATGCTGAAGGACAACTGACATTTCAACTGCCGGTTATGTCTAATAAGCTTAAGATCGGAAGAAGTGTTTTTGGATCAGGAGACTTTAAGATAGGCTTCATGATCTCAGGAGAAAATGAAATTCAATTTGCTGACGTAAAATTTAAGTCGTGATACCAATACTTACAAAACCAATGGTGTAAATAAAACATCAAAGAAAAGATAGAATAATTAAGGGTGTAAAGTCCAAAAAAAGTCAATGAGTGTCATCATTGACTTTTTTTATTTTAGGGTACTTCTATTTACTGCCTCTTGAGTTGAAAGTAGAATAGAATGGACATAGACAAGGCGAGAAGAGGGATTATAGCCTTCGCTAAATGACTGATGAATAACGCAGTATATTTTCATTAATACGAAGTGTAAGTTTGGGCTTTTAGCTGATGAACAATGGTTCTGTATTTTTCATAACAAAACTACAGTAGTATAGATCAGTCAGGAGACCGACACTTATGTAAAGTGAACGGCTACAAGTCGTCACCAACAAAAAGTTTATGGTTCATGAAGTCGATTCCAACAGATTAGCAACCATATTATAGACTTCCTCCTCAGGAATTTTCTGTTTTAATAAAGCACTGACTTTAGCATCAGTTTTAGCCTTATTTTTTTGACAGCAGTAAATTGTATTTTTTCAAATTCATCTTGATTTACCAATGGGAACTCGTCTAAGTGATCCTCAAGTTCTACATTTAATAAGTAGTCTACAGTCTTTGATATATAGCTATCTTCATTAGATTTCTTAGCCGACTTTCTGATGTTCGGTATGTTGTATGATTTGATACCATTATTGAGTAATTCCTGATCTACATCTTCTGAGCTACGTCCGAGCTTTAATTG
>CALLAG010000013.1 GCA_938002705.1 uncultured Saprospiraceae bacterium
TACGATTCTCAAAAACGAATTGTGTGGTAAGTGGTTTCAAGATAACATTTTACTGTAAGGTTTTAGTACTTAAGTTATGATAGGTATACGTAAATATATAATATATAATTTTAATATGATGTAGAGTAGTATAATTTATAGAAACTATAACTTAATTACTTTATCACAGTCACATTGCCTTTCTTTATTATGCTCTCACATCCATCTATTTCTAATTCTATGAAGTAAGCGTATACATCTGGAGGGACAATCTCACCCTTATAACTGCCATTCCATCCTCCTAATGGATTATCGTTGTCATAAAGTAATTCTCCCCATCTATTGTATACTCTGAATGTCTTGACTATAATCTCATTCTCTAATGCATTGGGATCATATATTGGATTAAATGTAGGGTTGATATTATCACCATTAGGTGAAAATACATTTGGGAATTCTGGAATTTGGCCTGCGAAATTTGGTCTATCTATAGTCTGTCTTCTTTCTATCACGCAGTCGTTTTGATCCGTAACGGTGAGGTGTACGTCGATAGTCTCAGAGTCTGTCGGTATATTAACAGAAGGATTAGGGTTGCCTTCTATTATTGTGCCTCCTATATCCCATATGTAGTTTTCTGCATTTATAAAATCACTATCAAAGCTGATCTCTCCAGGACACAAGCCTGTGGTAAAACTAAAATCTCCATCAAGAGAAGATATGGTGATAGGCAAAGCCTGTATTTTCTCACATCCACCATCATTAGTTCTGATTATCAATGTAGGGGTAAATGTGCTAATACTCGATAGTGGATTGTAAGTATAGGTGAGTGGATTGATATCATCAACCTGAACACCATTGCCTAAGTCCCATGTAAATGAATTAACATCCACGGCGTTCTCTAATGTCAATGTAATCTCCTCGCCTGGACATATAAATGATTTGTCGACTGAGAAATCTCCTTCTGGTCCTACTAATGTAATAGTCTTACTCACTGTATCAGTGCATCCGTAGAATGATCTTACTACCAATGTTACTTCCCACTCACCTTTGTCAAATGGGATGACTGGGTTCTCTAAGTTAGAGTTAGCGCCATTACCAAAATCCCAAATATATAATACTGGTCCATCTTCTGTAGAATTATTTGTAAATGCTATTTGCTCTGGGAAGCATATGACATCAAGGTCATCCTTGTCTGTGACGAAATCAGCTATAGGTTCATTGAACACATTTATTAAAGTATCTAACTCACCTGTACAACCAGTACTCAGTTCCGTATATGTCAGTGTCGCTATAAAATCTCCATTATCTGTAAATGTAATACTTGGCTCTCTATCTACTGACATACCATAGTCTTGAAAGTCCCATGCGTAATCAAGAGATGAGCCATTGTCAGTGTAGTCCAGAGCACCGAAATTAATAACTTCACCAACACATATTTTAGGTCCATTATCTATTGTCATTCCAGATGTGATGGTATATGTGCTTACTGTCTTGGATATAGTATCCATACATCCTATTGCATCTGTGACTATAAGATCTATGGTTATAGTATCACCCATATATTCTGAATCAAAATCTGCATCAGAAAAACTATAGATAGGATCCTGCACTACTGAGGAGTCTGCTCCAAAATTCCAGTCCCATGATATCAGACTTGTATCAGCTACGGTAAGGTCAGTTAATTCTACCGGAGAATTAAGACATAGGGTAGAGTCTAAGTCAAACTCTGTCTCCATACCATAGACATTAATATATTTCTCTGTAGAATGTGTGCATCCATTATAATCTGTAGCAGTTAACACTACTTTCTGATAACCTGGTAAGAATGTATGTCCTACAATGTTATCAGTCGTCGTTTTATTGAGTTGATCTTCGAATGTCCATGTGTATTTGGATAAGCAATCTGGTCCACCTCCTGCATCTTTTGATCCTCCTGCATTGAGCTCATAAGTGATGTTGTCACAGAATATATCTCCTATGTCCATCACTGCATTGATATCTCTGACACGTATTATCGTACTATCTCGATGTGGGATACACTGCGGATGTTCATCTCTACTTGTCTCCAAGGATATATTATAATCACCTGTATTATCAAAGGTATGGCTGAATGTGATCTCGTTTGATATCAAAGTGTTTTCTATATACCATGCATACGTATCAGCTTCTTTACTTGCTGAGGCATCTAAGATATAAGTGAATGGTGTACTGCATTCGCCTTGGTATTTTATGATGGATCTTGACCCGAGTACATCTATAGGGTTAGGGTAGTATATAGAATCGACAAATACTCTTTCTATCTCCACCGTTGCTGCAAAATTAAATGGACCAGGATCTGTAAATATATAATCTGTCTGTCCGCCATACCAGCAAGTACTGAGTAAGCCATCAACGGATTCTATATGTGAGTTACCTCCATTAGTTGATGAATTAAAGGTGTAACTGTCACCGACACAGTAATATACTATGATAGAGTCACTCGGGTCTACTTCTACTTCACATTCTGGACAGAGAGCTCCAGCTAAGAGTGTGTCTTGAGGAATTTCTTTGATGGTGATAGCGACATCTCTGGATCTATCATAACAACCGTTCTCGTCTTCGACCTCTAGTGTGACAATATATACACCTGCTTCATTGTAAGTATGTTCTATGATCGTGTCTTGAGAACCTACTTGTATAGACGTACCATCGCCAAAGTCCCATTGTCTTTCATGTATTTCAGCTGCAGAATAACTTCTGTCTTCAAATGTAATAGTGTAGGGTACGCAAGCCTCGTCCGTATCTGGGATAAATATAGCTTCCGCTTTCTGTACGCCTAAGCTTAATTCTGTCGTGTCTACGCATCCAGTTATAGAAGTCACGATGAGTTGTGTAACAATAGAGTCAGGACTGTTGTAATAATACTCATCCCTCACCGGGTGCACATAGAGGAATTCTATATTTGGTTCAGAGGTAGTTGTCCCATCGATACCAGTAGCTTCGTTGGTCCATTGATATGAGGCCATAGACGTGTCTTCAGCTTGTAAGTTATAGCTGAAGCTGTCTTGACACGTTAAGACTGGATCGTATGAGAAATTAGAATTAAGTGCTTCTACTGTAAAGGTAATGGTCTCAGTGGTACTGCACCCTGCTTCTGAAGTAGCAGTGAGCGTGACAGTTTTTTCTCCATCTGTCGGGAATAATACAATAGGGGACTGAGCAGTGATGTCAGTCTGACTGAGTGCAACTATGTCTGTATTATCAAAATTCCACAGATATTCGCCTGCTATTGTGCCGTTCGTTATTTGCTGTTCTATAGACTTACATAATCTAAGATTAGGAATATTAATAACTGGTGAGCCCACTGTAAGTGTTTTTGTAAATGAGGTCATACATCCGGCAGGTGTTGTTGTAGTAAGTCGCATTATGTACACACCTTCTTCTGTGTAGGTGTATGAAAGTGGATTTTCTTCTTCACTGGTATCGCCATTGCCATATTCCCATAGATATGTTGCGCCTTCATCATTTGATGTTTCATTGACTATAAAGAATTCTGCAGGGGTTTCACAGATTGTTTCTTTGCTTACTGTAAAGCCTGTGCTAGCGCCTTCTACGATAATGAAATCTTCAAATATCTGGGGATTATCACATTTGACATCGTTACTCGTTTTGACTTTAAGGCTTATACTGTAGATGCCTGGACGATTGTATGTGTAATTGACCATGTCTCCTTCTCCGCTACTCCCATCACCGAAAGTCCATATGATATCTGTTATATCTAAGTCTGGGTGAGCATTAATGAATGTCTGAAAGTTAACCTCTAAGGGGGCACAACCTTGTACGATATCTGCATTTACATCAAATTCTACTTCTGGATAGACTGTTATGTCGATAGAAGATCCTATCTGTGTACCACCTTGAGTGTCATATAGTGTAGCGGTATAATCACCGGCTTGGATGTAGCTATGTTCTGGATTCTGAAGATCTGAAAATGATCCATTGCCAAAATCCCAAAAGTATGTAGCAGCATCAGGCGCAGAAAAAACGACCTGCAATTCTGCGCAGCCCGCAGTCACACTCGCCGTCTGTCCGAGGACATAAGTAGAACTGATAAGGACTGATAGGATAGCGAATATATATTTTCTCATATCCTTAGAAGTGTTTGATATTTGATTCCCTATATGTCAATACCATTAGGTCTAACTGTTGTTTTGTAAAGAAGCACTTACATGGATAGCCGGACATTATATTAGCGACAAGTGGGTTATAGAATTGATCATTGGGATCTCTCAGTTCGTATACGAAGGTGCAGTCTGATAAGAATTCTGTATTCAGATCTTGTGTAAGCATCCTCACTGAGTCTTGGGGTGAGATATAATTTTGACCATACGGATCTGCTGGAGTATCGCATAATCTATCTGCGGCGGTACTGCAGTTAGAGCCATCAGTAAGTTCTATCTCATCAGCACTGTAAGTGTCTAATAATCCCAGGACATGACCGAGTTGATGAGCTAATTGCTGATGTATTCCTTCTTCGCAATCTTGCTCTAAGAAGACATTAGCATCTAATAAAGTAGATATACCTTGGTAGGTTCCCGTGCCACATTCGATATCTTCTATGCTCGATAGAAAGAAAATATTAATGCGTCGTCTCATAGAGAATCTGTTGCGGAGTTCCTTTAATCTTGTTTGTACAGATACTGGCTGCGATCTGATAATACCTAATGTATAGTCATCTTCCAGTACATGATATTCACATAGTATGTAGGATAAGCAGATTCTATCAAAGAATGCTGATGTTATGACTAATATAGAGTCAATATCTTCTTGGTTATAGAGAGGTGCTCTCATAGAAGAATCTACAGCGACATGAGCGATTACCTGAAATTCCTTATTGACACAATCGGTTCCATCATATAGTACCTGCGAGGATAGATTATTACAAAAGCAAAATGCAATGAGAACTGCTGATAATTTTAAAAAACTATATGGCATCGATTCTATGTTTTTATGAAATATAGTGTAAATAAAAAGGCTACATATATTTATCTAAATTTTATTACTCATTTATCCATTTACATCAGCCATACTATTTAGACTAATGCTTATTTGATTACTGTTACATTGCCTTTCTTAGTTCTGTTCATGCATCCATCTATCGCTACTTCTATGTAATAGGCATATACATCAGCAGGTACCGTCTGGCCATTGTAGCTGCCATTCCATCCTCCTAATGGATTGTCGTTATCATACAATAATTCTCCCCATCTATTATATACTCTGAATTCTATAACTTCTACTTCTCCAGCGATATCATTTTCTTCATATACGATATTGAAGTTAGGATTAGTAACATCTCCATTAGGGGAGAAGACGTTAGGGTATTTTATAGTACCAGATTCGAGATCAGGATTGTCTATAGTCTGCCTTCTTTCTACTTCGCAACCATTGATGTCAGTGACTCTGAGTATAACATCTATTGTAGTTTCTGTCGAGCTTATAGTGACAGAAGGGTTGGAAGTGTTTTCTATAATCTGACCATCTATATTCCATTCTATAGTCTGAGGATTGACGAAGTTACTGAAGAAACTAATCTCTCCTGGACAAACGCCTGTAGAATCTATGAAGTCTGCAGTTATAGACGACACGCTTATAGGTAAGTTTTGTATAAGTTCACATCCACTCTCATCGGACCTTAATATTAGTGTGGGTGTGAATGTATTGACACTGGATTGTGAGTTGTAGTTATAAGTTACTGGAGACTCATCATCTATCTGCACACCATCGCCAAAATCCCAAGTGTAAGAACTGACATCTACTGTGTTCTCAAGTGTAAATGTGATGGCTTCTCCTGGGCAGATTTCGTCTTTGTCTACAGTAAAATTTCCTTCAGGACCTACTAATGTATATGTCCTTGATACGGTATCCCTACACCCACTGAATGTTCTTACTATCAGTTGTACTTCATAGGTACCTTTATCAAATGGAATGATAGGGTTCTCAAGATCGGATTCTGCGCCATTACCGAAGTCCCAGCTATATATGACATCATCTGCGACGACAGAGGTATTAGTGAATATTAATTGCTCTGGAAAACATATGAGTTCAGTACTATCTTGATCACTTATGAAGTCAGCTATGGGTGTCGGGATTACATTGATGATAGTGTCTAATGTGCCCTGACATCCTGTGCCAGCTTCTGTAAATGTCAGCCTTATAAGTTGCTCTCCAGCTTCTGTAAATGTTACTTCTGGAGATCTGTCACTGCTCATACCGTTAGCTCCAAAATCCCATTCATATGTCAGAAAAGAACCACCTAAATTATAATCATCAGCATCAAACACAATTGTCTCATCCTCGCATATAGTTGTACTACCATCCAAGCTTATGTCTGAGAAGATATCATAAGTCTCTATCATGTAGGATATAGAATCTGTACATCCTATCTGGTCAGTGACAATAAGGTTGACGGTAATTAATTCGAAGTCAAATTCTGGATCATAGTCTAATGTGTCAAAGACATGTACTGGATTGCGAGCAGTAGAAGTGCTTGATCCAAAATCCCACTCCCAGTTTACTAATGTGGTATCGCCTACAGATAGATCAGTTAGGCTGAGCTCTGAGGGCAAGCAGATGAGAGAATCTACTACAAAATCAGCTTGTAAGTCATAGACTGTCGTTGTCGCTGAGACAGTATCAGTACATCCATTAATATCTTCTGCGATTAATGTGATTGTCTGAAATCCAGGCAGCAGTGTATGGTTAAGTATGCTATCATTGACTTCTCTTGGTCT
>CALLAG010000014.1 GCA_938002705.1 uncultured Saprospiraceae bacterium
TTTCCCGATGTTACAATCGGGATGGCGACGATTGATTGTTAATAGCTTATAAAGTATTCAGGCTCATATGAGCTTAACCTACGACAAATCATTGGCTAACAATGATTTCGTCTACCCATAGGGTGGATTATGCATTTCTAATCTCCCTCCGAAGGGAGAAATTTACTTTAGCTGTTATTAGAACCTTAGTTTTCTCAATATAGATTGAAGCCTTTTTCTATTCCAGAATGTGAGTTAGGTTTAATATTATAAATCTATCCCAAGCATTATAGTTTCCTCCGCTGGAGGTAAGGAGGTGGAATCTTAATAATGTTTTATATGATCATATCACTGCTCATAGACATTAATAAAAAAGCCCTTGATGAAGATCATCAAGGGCTTTCGATTCTTATATTGATAACTAAATAGAGATCTTATCTCTTAGTATTAGTTGTTTCTATGATTCTCTTAGTTGTGCTTGCACATACTTGAACTCTTCTATTCATCTCTCTACCTTCCTTTGTTGCGTTATCAGCAATAGGGTTAGTTGCTCCATATCCTTCATAAGTTATCTTCTCTGCAGGTACACCAGCTCTGATTAAGCTTTCGTATACTTTCTTAGCTCTTTTCTTAGATAAGGCTTTGTTAGCACTTGGAGCTCCTTGGCTGTCAGAATAACCTGATACGTTAAAGAATGCTTCTGGGTAGTTTTTAGACCATTCAGCTATACCTCTTACGATACCATCATAAGCTTCATCACCTCTTGTACCAGACTTAAACTGGATAGAAGGAGCACAGTATCTATTGATAATCTCAGATCTTGAAGGCTTTCTTACCTTAGGGCAACCATCCATCTCAGGAACACCTGCTTCATCTGGACATTTATCATCTTTATCAGCTATACCGTCGTTATCTCTATCTGGACAACCTTTGACAGTACCTGCTACATCTTTACAATCATCATTTCTATCTTGGAATCCATCACCATCAGAATCAGGACATCCTCTGAGCGTACCAGCTACAGTAGGGCACTCATCATCGTCATCATTGAATCCATCACCATCTGTATCAGGTATAGGACAACCATCATACTTACTTACACCTGACTCTTCAGGACACTTATCCTTATTGTCTGCGATGCCATCACCATCTGTATCAGGACAACCCATGTATCTTTCTTCTCCAGCTACGTCAGGACATGCATCACTCTTATCTATGACACCATCACCATCTGTATCAGGACATCCTCTGAACTCAACGAGTCCAGCTACTTCAGGACAATCATCTTCTTTGTCTATCACTGTGTCGCCATCTGTATCAGGACAACCCATGTACTCCTTAAGACCTGGTGTATCAGGACAAGCATCTTTCTCATCTGCTACGCCATCCTTATCTCTATCTTTCTTACCGAAGAAGAAACCTAATCCTAATTCATGTAATAAGTAATTATCATTACCATCAGTTGCTTCTGGGAATCCAGAACCAACAAATGCTCCATCAGCATTATCGCCGAAGTTAAGACCATACTGTGAGTGATAGAATAATCCGAACTTATCGCTTACTTGGTATTTAACACCTAATCCGAGTGGTATGTGAAGATTAGACTCTTCGTCACCTCTATCAGCAAATCCACCGATTCCGTTCTTAGGACTTGAGCTCAAGTAACCTAAAGCTCCTGATAAGAAAGGTGTAAATTTCTTTCCTTTTAAAATTTTGTAGTGTGCACCTAAGTTCACTTGAAATACATCAGCTAAAAACTGATCTGCATTAGTATTACCTGGCTCTGTAGAGAGATCTATTCCATTACGACCTCTAGAACCTGCAAGTACTAAGTCAAAAGAAGGATTAAGGTATCTTGCAACTCTTGCTCCAACGTGTCCTTGAAATGGTGTACCAAATATCATGTTGCTTCCGATGTCACCGTTGTATTCCATCTTACCACCACTTAACATGAGGCCCCACTTACTATTTTCAGTTTGTGCATTTGCAGAAATGCAAAGTCCCATGATTGCGAAAAAACATATGAGTATTCGTCTATTCATTGTAAAGTTTTTTTGATTTTGCGTAAAAGTATCAATTTAGCTCTATAATATGTAATGTAGCATTCCTAATATAGTTAAATCTTTCATTTTCATATTAAAAATTTAATATATGTCCATCTCTGAAGCATAATAAGCCTTATTATGTGATAATTTTTAACAATATGAGTAATAACGATATCGTAGGATTAGTCTTCTTAGTTTTGGGAATATTGTTTATGGTGTCTTTGTTTAGGTCACTATTTAAAGTCATCGGAATGAAGAAAAGCCCTGACAGTTTTAATGGGCTTGTAGTACTAAAGATCTTTCTTATTCCTATACTTTCATTCTTAGCATTAATGCTTTTCATCATTGTTATTCTTCCCGGTCTACAGTAACTATTACTTAATATAAGGTCGCGTATAGGATCAGTATTGGGTATTACTCTTTCTTTCTTTTAATTCAGGCTTATAGTATTCTGCCAGTTCTTTAGTAGCATTAGCTAATAGTATGGTATCTAAACCTACACCTATCATCTGGGCTCCTTTATCAGAATAGTCTTTAATTAATGTCTTAGAGGAAGTTAATATACCAGCTACTTTTCCACTTTCTTCTATCTTCTTGAGGCAAGAGTCTACTGCGCTGACTACGTCTTTATGGCCTGGCTGTCCTATCAGTCCCATGGAAGCTGCAAGATCAGCAGGTCCTAAGAATACGACATCTATGCCCTCTACTTTTAGAATATCGTCCAGCGCTTCTACGCCAGCTACAGATTCTATCTGTGCTATGACACACATTTCTCCATTAGCTTTAAGAAAATAATCATTGACCCTATTCCATTGTGCTGCTCTGGCAAGTGCTGTACCGACGCCTCTTTTCCCGTAAGGGGGATATAATACAGCCTCTACTATATACTGTGCCTGCTCGGCAGACTCTATCATAGGTACTATAAATGATTGCACGCCAGCATCCATAAGTGTCTTCATATACACCTGATCCGCTCCTGGAATTCTAAGTATAGGCGTCACATCATACCGCGACATCGCTTGTAACTGTATGATAATCTGATTAATATCGAAAGGGCCATGCTCTGCATCGATAAGTACCCAGTCAAATCCAGCACCAGCTAGTATCTCTGCGGCATAAGAATGTGGTATACCATTCCAGATACCGTATTGTTTCTGTCCACTGTGTATCGCTTCTTTAAATTTGTTTTTGATAGACATAAGCTATGATTATTTGAAGTAAACAGATATAGATCCCATCACATCATAATCGACTGTAAATGTATCTCCAGCTCTCACATCTACTGGTCTTGTAAAGCTCCCAGATAAGACAATCTGCCCCGGCTCAAGTGATATATTATGAGCTGCGTATTTCTTAGCTAACCAAGATATACCCTTAGCTGGATGATTAAGAACTGCTCCAGATACGCCACTCTCTTCTATAACTCCATTACGAGACATCATAGCTGCTACCCATCTGAGATCTAATGCATCTGGACGCATAGGTAATCCGCCGAGTATAATCCCTGCATTAGCAGCATTGTCAGATATCGTATCTCTGACAGTACGCTTATAGCCTGTCTCAGGATGTATCCTATATGACCTGGCAGCTATCAGCTCCAGAGCTGGCATTACATAATCTGTAGCATTAAGTACATCTAATATCGTTACGTGCTCCCCTTCCAGCTTATCTTTGAGTATAAATGCTAACTCTACTTCTATCTTAGGATCAAGGAATTGCGCAGCTTCTATCTCAGTGCCTTCTTCGAATACCATATCATCTAATATAGCACCAAAGTCGGGCTCATCGATAGACATCACCTTCTGCATCGTCTTAGAAGTCAGTCCTATCTTGTGCCCCACTACCCTTCTGCCTTCGGCTTTTTTGATATCCATCCATGCCGATTGTATTGCGTAAGCATCATCTATGTCCATATCAGGATGAGCTATCGTAGTCGCTTCGACCTGATGTCTATTTAATTCAGCATTATGGAGCCTATTCGCCTCTTGTATAACCTCAGATTTACTAAGCATATTTATTATTGTTATTATTGCAAAGCTATCAACTTTTAGCAAAGTCCGGTAGCCACATAATGAATGAACCAATAGAGCTATTGTTCATTAACTAATTATACATCAAGACTAAAAATAACTGTACATGTTATCCAATAATGAGAAGGTCCTTAACAAGCATCTAAAAAAACTTAAAAGCAAGGGTATAAAAAACTTTATAAATGGAAAAGAAGTCGAATCTTCTTCCAAAAAGAGTTTTGAAAATAACTCTCCTGTAGATGGTAAGCTAATATGTAAAGTGACATCTGGTAATGAAAAAGATATAAGTAAAGCTGCAAAATCCTCTAAGAAAGCATTCGAAAACTGGAGAAAAGTAGACCATAAAGAACGCAGGAATATTCTATATAAAATCGCCGACGAAATAGTAAAGCACTCTGAAGAGATAGCCGTCCTAGAATCTTATGATACAGGCCAGCCTATACGATTCACTAAGAAGTCTGCCATCCGTGGTGCTGCTAACTTCAAATACTTCGCTGACAAAACCATAGATGCTGCTAACGGACTATCCACACCCGACACACATCATGTTAATTTCTCAATGCGCCAAGCTATAGGTCCTGTAGGAATTATCACGCCATGGAATGTACCATTTATGCTCAGCACATGGAAGATAGCGCCTGCACTAGCCTCAGGATGTACCGTCATACACAAGCCGGCAGAATTTAGTCCCGTAACTGCGGACCTGTTAGTCAAAATAGCTCACGACGCTGGTCTACCAGAAGGTGTATGGAATACCGTGCATGGCTTCGGCGAGAGTGCTGGAAAGTCACTCACAGAACATCCTGATGTGAAAGCCATAGCATTCGTAGGTGAGACATCTACAGGCAGCCATATCATGCGACAAGGTGCTGAGACACTTAAGAGAGTACACTTCGAGCTAGGTGGTAAGAATCCTGTTATCGTATTCGATGATGCTGATATTAATCGAGCTTTGGATGCTGTCATATTCATGAAATATAGCCTTAACGGCGAAAGATGTACCAGCTCATCCAGATTAATACTTCACGAAAAAATATATGACAAGTTTGTCAAGCAACTCTCTGCACGAGTAGCGAAATTAAAAGTCGGAAACCCTCTCGATCCTAAGACAGAGATAGGTCCTATGATACACCCTTCGCATCAAGAGAAGGTCTTAAGCTATGCAAAAATAGCCCAAGATGAAGGTGCTAAAATATTAAATGGTGGCGGATCTCCGAGAGGAAAATTATCAAAAGGATGTTACGTTAATCCTGTACTCTTAGAGGGTGTCACTACAAAGATGCGTATCGGTCACGAGGAGGTATTCGGACCTTTCTTATCTATAATGAAATTCAAGACAGAAGCACAAGCGATCAGAATAGCCAACTCCGTAAGATATGGACTGACAGCATATATATGGACAAAAGACAGCGAACGCTCTCACCGTATGGCCCGAGATGTAGAAGCAGGTATGGTATGGATTAATTCTCAGAACGTAAGACATCTTCCTGCACCATTCGGAGGTGTGAAGTATAGCGGTATCGGTCGTGATGGAGGAGAATATAGTTTTGATTTCTATATGGAGACTAAGAATATATGTGTCGCTTATGGTACGCATGATATTCCTAAGATGGGGGTATAGTTGATAATTACTAGTTACGGGTTATTAGTTACTAGTTACTGGTTGTTGGTTTTACTAAATGAATAATTACTGCATAATATCGAAACATTATTGACGAATAAATTTTAAAATAAATACAAGGACTTCTGGATAAGGCACTTGTAACTCGTAACTAAAAATTAGTAACTAAAAAAATGGGTTTAATACAAAATAATTTCGATCTACCATTCAATATCATAAGATGCTCGCATGTAGAATGTGGTGTCAAAGATCTGGATGCATCAAGAAAATTCTACGTCGATATCATGGGAATGATAGAGACAGAAAGAACTAATGATACATTATATCTGAGAGGATTAGAAGAAAAAAATCACCATAGTTATATCCTTACACAAAGTGATAAATCTGAAGTCATCGCATTAGGATTTAAAGTTGCTTTTGACAAAGATCTGGATGCACTCCATGATCACTTTAAAGCCATGGGCCTTCCTCATGAATGGGTTAAGAAACATGCAGAAGAAAGAACGCTGGCTGTAAGGACGCCATTAGGAATGCCTATAGAATTTCATGCTAAGCAAGACAGGGTCCCTACCATGATGAGAGAGTTCTCTAAGTATAAAGGGCTATCTCCATTGAGATTCGATCATATCAATTGCTTCACACCTGACTGCCAATCGACTTACGAATTTTTCGTCAGTCAGCTTGGATTTAGATTAACCGAATATACGCTTACTGACAAAGGTGATATGTGGGCTGCATGGACACACCGCAAAGGAAACGTACATGATATGGCTATGACTAATGGCAAAGGACCACGCCTCCATCACACAGGAATATGGACAGCTAGTGTCAACAATATCATACATCTCTTAGATGTCATGGCGTCAGAAGGTTATGTAGAGAATATAGAAAGAGGTCCAGGTCGACATGGTATATCTAATGCTTTTTTCCTCTACATTCTTGATCCTGATGGGCACAGATTAGAACCATTCACATGTGATTATCTGACAGTGGATCCTGATTGGGAGCCGCTAGGCTGGGATCTTAAAGACCCTCGTAGACAGACATTATGGGGTGCTCCGGCACCTAAGTCGTGGTTTGAGCATGGATCACCATTCCGAGGTACAGAGGTCAGAGAATCTGTTATAGAATCTAATCCTATTGTGGGAGGGTATGAGGACCATACTTGATAATGTAGGAGTTAACTAGTTACGAGTTACTAGTATTTTAGTTAAAACTATATTGGGGAATTCCTAACAAATTAAAACTCGTAACTTAATTAATTGACAAACTATTAAATAGAAATGAAAGAGAGTCCACTATTGATAAAAAGCTTCAAGTTAAGTGTAATGGTGGTTAAACTATGCCAGAAAATTAATAGCGAAAAAAGGGAGTTCACCCTGAGTCGGCAACTATTAAGATCTGGGACGAATCCTGGTGCTATGATGAGAGAAGCCAACAAAGCAGAAAGTACTGCTGACTTTATACATAAAATGAAGATTGCAGAAAAAGAAGCTTATGAAACGCAATATTGGTTAGAGTTGATGGTAGAAACAGATATTATTTCAGAACAAGATTTCAAACCAGTTTATGACTTAACTATCGAGATATCAAAAATGCTATCAAGTGCAATAACAACTTTAAAGAATAAATAATTACAACTCGTAACTCGTAACTAAAAACTAGTAACTAAAAATA
>CALLAG010000015.1 GCA_938002705.1 uncultured Saprospiraceae bacterium
GGCTCTCAGGTCAGGTGTATTGGGCGAACTTACATTCACAACAAAATAATCTACATGAGGGTATAATTTCTCAAAGCAAATCTCATAATCTGATGTAGCATCAGCATTAGGAGTGACTTTATTCTTACCTATGTTACCGCCTACAATGAGTTTAGTCTTTTTTCTATTCTTCAGCCTACTAACCATGGCATCGACGCCTTCATTATTGAATCCCATCCTATTGATCAGGCCTTTATCTTTGGGTAGCCTGAACATCCGAGGCTGTGGATTACCATCTTGAGGGAGTGGTGTTACTGTACCTATTTCTATAAATCCAAAGCCTAAGTGACTCATGACATCATAGTACTTACCATCTTTATCAAATCCTGCCGCCAGTCCTACTGGATTAGGGAACTGTATACCGAATACTTCCTTAGATAAGGATGTATCCTCAAGCTTAAATCTACCTTTTATAAGGCTGCTTAAGATAGGAATGGATAGAGCATTTCTAAAAGAACTTACCGTTAGGTGATGTGCTCTTTCTGGATCAAATCTAAATGCTAATGGCTTAATAAAACTTTTATATAACAAACTTATTTGATTTCTGATTTGAGTTTATCTACATCTCTGACGAGCAATCGCTTCCTATTAAATGTAATAATCTCATCGGTTCTTAATTCATTAAGTACGGTAGTCACTGTCTGTCTGGATGTAGCTGTGAGATTAGCGATCTCCTGATGTGTGATAAAGTTTCTGACGACCCACTCATATCCTACTCTCTGACCATTTTTTTCTACGAGATCTACGAGATATTCTACGATACGTGATCTCGAATCTTTAAAGACCAGAGACTCTAATCGATTCTCCATTTCTATAACCTTACTGCCCATCATCTTCATGAAGAACATGCTCAGAGAGCTGTGATCTTTGATGAGGTGCTTCATCTCATCAGCACTTATAGCACATAGTTGCGTGTCCTCTACTGCAAGAGCATAATCACGCCTCTTGTCTTCTCCTATCATCGCTAACTCGCCGAATACTTCTCCCTTAGACAATATTGCTTTTGTAATTTCTTTGCCGTTATCGGCATATGATCCTATCTTAATTCTTCCATTATTGACAAAATATATTTTATCACTTTCTTCGTCAGGTAGATATATATAGTCGTCTTTTTTGAAATTTTTGATGTGGTTATTTGACACTTGAGCGTCGATTTTGTTAGGACAGAATATTCCTCCTACATCAATATTTTCAAGAAACCAAAGTGCTTTGTCGCTCATAACGTGGGATTTGATCTTTATTTATTTATTACCTTAAGCTTAAATGTATCTACGAATTTAAGAAAATGGGGATTTTTCTTTGATAACAGATCGTACTTATCAGAAGTTGTAAGGTGTTTAGGTTTTTTGGGTGGTTTATAATCAGGAAATGTCTCTTCTGAGACTTGGTAGACAATTTTGTCGTAGCTATTAGAGTAAGTTTCATGCAGTATCTCTATCAGGGGTGACTCCTGTCTTATAAAGTCGAGATAGATCTGTATAGGTGCAAGAACACATATATCAGAACCTTGTAACTCTAACTTGACATTCGATATCGCTGACTGTACGGATGGAGATGATGTCTGCTTACGGTATGCTTCGAATATGTCTTCTACACCTTTCAGATTAAAGACTTGAGTCTGTTCTTTCTTATTCTTTTTATTGACACCACCTTTCATAAGTACATCGAGGCTTGTACCTAATGAGGGTGTCTTTATAATAGAAGGTGCTTTATCAACCTTGAGCTTTTCGGCTGCAGCTTTATCCTCTTCTTTAGATTCTGATACAACTTCTGGTTTGTCCTCTGGCTTGATTTTTTCCTGAGATTCTGATTTGATCTCTTGTTTGATTTCTTGTTTGATCTTTTCTTTTACAGGACTTACAGATTGGTCTTCAGTTTCTTTTGCCTCTGTGACGATCGGCGGATTAGGCTCCGCTACGACATCAGCGGTAGATCTCGATTCTCCTTTACTGACTACTGGCACGGTGGCTTTTGGAATATTAGCCGAGGACTCTATACTGTCGCTACCCCTTTTTTTTTTATCTATTATCCTGTTGAGATAACATATCTTGCTGAGAGCAATTTCTACTGAGAGTCTCTTATTCTGCGACCGTGGCAGATTGATATCTGTGTCATTGAGTACATTCAGTGCTGATAGTAAGAAGGAATTACTCGATAGCGAGGCTTGATTCTCGTATCGAGACTTCAGACTTTCTGCTATATCTAATATGTCAGCTGTTCTTACGTCTTTGACCATCAGTAGGTCTCTGAGATGTGTCATCAGTCCTAAGACAAATTGCTCTGACTCAAATCCCTGCCTGATGATATCGTTATTGATCAACATCACACCTGCCATATCTTCTTTGATTGCAGCATCGATGATGTTAAAGAAGAACTCATAATCCAGTACGTTAAGATTCTCAGCGACATCCTTATAAGTGATATCTCCCTCTACACTACTTACGAT
This sequence comes from uncultured Saprospiraceae bacterium, assembly GCA_938002705.1. Classification (GTDB taxonomy): domain Bacteria; phylum Bacteroidota; class Bacteroidia; order Chitinophagales; family Saprospiraceae; genus RFSX01. Next base: position 2,486 of record CALLAG010000015.1, read on the forward strand.
CTTGTCATAGATAGACAGTGCATCTCTCATGGCGCCATCCGCTTTCTGAGCTATAAGATGAAATGCATCATCTGCTATATTTTTATTTTCTTTAGTAGCTATCTCTTGGAGCTGTATGACGATATCTTTGATCTGAATTCTTTTGAAATCAAAAATCTGACATCGTGACAGTATCGTCGGTATGATCTTGTGCTTCTCAGTCGTCGCTAATATAAACTTAGCATATGGTGGTGGTTCCTCCAGTGTCTTAAGAAAAGCATTAAATGCCGCCTGGGATAACATATGGACCTCATCTATAATATAGATCTTATAAGCACCCTGCTGAGGCTGGAATCTTACTTGCTCATTAAGAGCCCTGATATGTTCTACACTATTATTAGAAGCCGCATCGAGTTCAAATATGTTAAACGAAGCATTTTCCATAAATGACTTACACGCATTGCATTGGCCACACGATTTATATCCATCTTGAAGGTTCTCGCAATTTAATACTTTGGCTAAGATCCTTGCACTCGTCGTCTTACCTACCCCTCTGGGACCTGCAAATAGGAATGCATGAGCCAGTTGATCATTCTCCAGTGCACGCTTAAGCGTCTGTGCTACATGGTCTTGACCTATGACTTCGTCAAAATTCTGGGGGCGATATTTTCTTGCTGATACTACGAAACTCATAACTGTGCCGAAGATAGGATGTCTACACTAATTTTGTGCTATGAAATCATTTAAAAACTAACAATCACTATTTAGCACTAATCTGCTTACGGAATTTAGTGATCTGATTCTTAATTTTATCATTAATGTACATAGAATCAAGCCCTTTTCTGAGATGCATCTCTGCCTCTTCCTTATACCCCAACTTATATAATACTTTAGCTCGAGAAAGCCTATTCTCTGGTAAGTCAACGTAGGTTGTAGAGAGTTCTGACCATTCTAATGCCTGCTCTAAGAGAACAGTATCATCATAGAATTCTGCATAATTATCTACGACTATCTGCAGCTTATAAGCCATCTTAAAGGAATACTTCCGCTCATCTATGAGTCTTGCTCTTGGATGGTTAGTCATGCCAGAGGCGCCATCAAGAACTTTTTCTTGCATCCCCTTACGCATTGCGTCTCGCTTATTAGTCATCGTAGGATTATATGGGATGACTTCTCGCATAATCATCTCAGCAGCGAGTGGTGCATATGCATCAGCATAGCGGTGTTTGCTATAGAATTCTAATAACTTATTTCTGTTTTCATAAGCTGCATTTTGCACCCTATTATTACGATTTATCTTAGAGTCAAATGACATATTAATCTCTGCAGTCTCTTCCATCAGTGACCTATCATTATACTTCAGTGCATTGGCAAAATTGTAATCAATCTTAGATTTAATTTTAGACCTATCTCTCATTAGCGACCTTCTATCACCAGCCTTCACCTCAGTCGCATCAGGATAATGCTCTACAGCAAATCTAAGGTGTAATAAGTCATATAGATTATCAGTTACTATACTGTACTCGTCTACCGTGACACTATCTATGGATTGATATATATCAAATAATAATGCATACATCTCTTTTTTCTGAGGAAACTGAAACCCTTCAAATTTCCTCATTGTCTCGACTAATTTTTCTTGCTTTGGATTTCCATTATTATATAACTGCTCGAGTAATATTGAGTAATCAGCATTAGCAAATTTCAAAACAGAATTAGACAATTCCATTAATCGATCTTTATCGTGCATACCCGTCCTACGCTTCATTACATTACCCGTATGATCGATATACATGAGCGTCGGATATCCTGTGACTCCATACTGTCTTGCCAGCGCTATGTATTTATAATTTTCTGCATCCCATTTCATATTGATGAAATTGTTATTCATGTAGTCACCTACTGCAGAATCTTGGAATGTCGTCGCATCCATCTTACGACAAGGTCCACACCACTTAGTATAGACATCGACGAATATAGGTTTGGATTCAGACTCAGAGAGCTTTAGTGCCTCTTCCCACTTAATATTGACAAAATTAATTTGAGCATTGACTGAATAGATATCGGTACTAAAAACAATTAATCCAATAAGAATCTTGATGTAATTAGACATTATATTTATTTAAGCTCATTAAAAATAATAATAAAATAGCTGCCTTGAGCCTGTGTTGCAATTATCTCTTTTAATTTTGTGAATATAAGATATCTAAAGATCTTAAAGTTTTTAAAAGCAAAAATCATGAAGATAGCCATAGCACAGATTAACTACCTCATTGGAGATTTTGAAGGTAACTTGAAGACAATACTTAGCAGAGTCAATGAAGCAAAAAAGAAAGGTGCAGATATAGTAGTATTCGGTGAGCTAGCTACTTGTGGATATCCTCCGAGAGATTTTCTGGAGTTCAATGATTTTATAGATCAGACTCAAGAGATACTGGAACCCATCAAGGCAGCATCTCAAGATATAGCTATCGTCATAGGGTCTCCGACGCCTAACCCTGTACCTGAAGGCAAAGACTTGTATAACTCAGTCTACTTCTTTGCAGATGGTGAGATACAGCACATACAACATAAGGCACTTCTACCTACTTATGATGTCTTCGATGAGTACAGATACTTTGAGCCGGGGACTAAATTCAGTACCCTTGAGTACAAAGGCCACAGAATAGCACTAACCGTATGTGAGGATATATGGAATATAGGCAACGAAAATCCATTATATAAAACATGCCCTCTGGATATTCTCATCAAAGAAAAACCTGACTTCATCATCAATGTATCTGCATCACCATTCTCATACAACCACGCAGAAGAACGCTTAAAAATATGCAAAGAAAATGTCGCTCGATATAATGTACCACTGTTCTATAGTAACAATGTAGGCGCTCAGACGGAACTCATATTTGATGGTGGTTCTGTCGTGATGTCACCTAACGGGGTTGTACATCGAGAGATGCCATACTTTCAGGAGACCTTAGAAGTCTTTGACTTAGAAGAAGTCATGGCTGGCAATATCCATAGAGAACAAGAAAAAAACAACATCCTCGAAATCCATGATGCACTCGTCTGTGGTATAAAAGATTATTTCAAAAAATTAGGATTTACAAAAGCGATACTCGGATTATCAGGTGGAATCGACTCTGCAGTAACAGCAGTATTAGCACAGCGGGCATTAGGCAAGGAGAATGTGAGAGTACTGCTTATGCCATCACAATTCTCATCAGATCATTCTGTCAATGACGCCAAAGCACTCGCTGAAAACCTTGGCATCCAATACGATATCATCAAGATCGAAGATGTATTCGATAGCTTTATGAGTAAGTTGACACCACACTTCGAGGGACTTCCATTTAATGTTACGGAGGAGAATATCCAAGCACGGACTCGTGGTACCCTACTCATGGCCTTCTCTAATAAGTTCGGTAATATCCTACTCAATACTTCCAACAAATCAGAAATGGCAGTAGGATACGGCACACTCTATGGCGATCTTGCAGGCGGCATATCTGTCTTAGGTGACGTATACAAAACTCAAGTTTTTGCACTGGCCAGATTCATGAATAAAGACGGCGAAGTCATTCCAGAAAATTCTATCACAAAACCTCCCTCTGCTGAACTAAGACCTGATCAGAAAGATTCTGACAGCCTTCCCGACTACGACATCTTAGATGAGATACTCTTGGAGTACATAGAGAACCGTAAAGGCCCTAAAGAGATCATCGCCATGGGTCACGACAAGGCTCTTGTAGAAAGAATCCTACGTATGGTCAATAGAAACGAATTCAAAAGATATCAGACGGCACCTGTCTTACGTGTGTCCTCTAAGGCTTTCGGTATGGGAAGACGTATGCCGATTGTGGGGAAATATTTGGAATAATAGAAATGGCTTGAGCTGTTCGGTAATCGGTACGGTATAACGGTATAACGGTATAACGGTATAACGGTATAAGGGTATAAGGGTATAAGGGTTTAAGGGTTTAAGGGTTTAAGGGTTTAAGGGTTTTTTAAAAAAATGAAGATATCATTGTGTTATCTAATAGATTGTGTAATTTATTCTTCTAATAATAAAGTGGCCCCACATTCACACCAATTTTTAGTGACTACAGAAATTACAATTATATGAAAAACCTTCTTGCCTTGATTTTTATTTTATGCTGCACTTCTATAAATGCTCAGATCATTACAGAGATCATGTACAATCCACCCGAGGATGGTGTTGACTCATTAGAGTACCTAGAGATATATAATAACACTAATGCTGACATAGACTTTTCAGGTTTTTCGATGATCGGAGTCAATTATACTTTTGATTCTATTCCAGCTTTAGGTCCAGAAGAATACTTGGTTGTATGCAAAGACAGTCTCGCATTATCTAATAATTTTGGTACAACTGGCTACCAGTGGGATACAGGAGCCTTAAGTAATAATGGAGAAGCATTAGGCATCACAAATGCTATCGGCGATACGGTATTCTTAATGACTTATGGTACAATGGACTCATGGCCTAATGTCAATCTGATTAGTGGTTCTTCTATAGAACTTTGCGATTTTGATAGCGACCCTAATGTTGCAACGAGTTGGAATTTGTCACAGAGCTTTACAGATGTCATTATCAATAACGCCTTATTAATAGGCTCTCCGGGTTCTCCTAATCAGGCTGTATGTCAGATTCAAGATTATAAGGATATTGCTATTAGCGAAGTTATGTACGAATCACCATCCTGGGATCCTGAGTTACAATATATAGAACTCTATAATTATGGCAACGAAACTATTAATCTGGCTAACTGGAGTATAGAAGGGGACATTAATCTATCTGGATTAAATAATGTACAGTTAGCACCTGACAGTTATTATCTGATCGGCAATAATCCAATTGGTTTGCTCGATTTTGGAGTTACTATGGTTGGATGGGGATCAACTAATAAGATATCTTTAGATCCAAATTTGATTCTACTTAATCCTACAGGAGAAGAAGTGGTTAGCTTACTTATAGACGAAGACAGAGACTTTCCTAACCCTGAAGCTGGACAAGCATTAGAGTTATGTGATCCTTTGATGGATAACAATACTTCATTGAATTGGTCTATAGCCACAAATCAAATATCGATGAATGGAAACACATTCTTTGGAACTCCTGTCATGGACAATACATGTACGATGATAGGTACAAGTTCTGTATCTAACGGCGCTATAGACTATGACATTTCTATATATCCTAATCCAAGTTATTCTGAGATTAATATATCAAGCTCTGAGAGAGTAGATAAGATTCAGATTTATGACCAATTAGGCAGAATGATAAAGGAAGCAAATAAGCAGCAAACTATTACAGTCGATGATCTGCTCACTGGACGTTATTTTGTAAAGGTTTATTTGCAAGATGGAATCAATACACAAGCTTTTGTCAAAATGTAATCTATAATAAATTGATCTTATTTTATCTCTTCACGTTATAATCCTTTACAGTACAAAGCGGGCATCACAGTACCAAAGGGAATTAAAAGATTATGAAATCAGATCAACTACTGAAGAAAGAAGAATTCTGGAACGTCATCAGTCATGGCATAGGTATTCTTCTGAGTGCTGTAGGCTTAGTATTTCTTGTAAGATTAGCTTGGGATCATAATAACTCATGGGGGTTCTCAGCTGCAGTATGTTTCGGGTCATCTATGATAGCTGTGTATGTCGCATCGACCTTATATCATATCGCTAAGTACAAGAAGCATCCATTACAGAATTTCTTTAGGACTATAGATCATATTGCTATCTTCTACCTGATAGCAGGGACGTATACACCATTTTTGATATTGATATTAGGAGACGGTAATGGCAAGTCGATACTTTATGTAGTGTGGTCTATTGCTGCATTCGGTACATTATACAAGCTGACATTAGGTCAGCGATTTCCTAAGTTCTCATTATTACTATATCTGGCGATGGGTTGGTTGATCGTATTTGATATCAGGACATTTAATGAGGCTACACCATGGCATATCCTAAGTCTGATTCTGCTGGGAGGTGCTGCATACACGATAGGCACGTTCTTCTATGCCAAAAATAAAATTCCGTATAATCATGTCATATGGCACCTTTTCGTCTTAGCTGGTAGTGCTTTTCATTTTATGGCTGTGTGGGAATTATATTGTGTTTAGATTTTGAATACGTTGAGCCTTCGGATGATTACTCTTGATCCATGTTTCAGATCAGTTAATCTCAAGGTACTAAAGCTTCTGAAGGCTTATCCTATATTTCTTGATAATCACTTTATATCTCCTTTATGTTGATTTAGATCAGCTCATCAATTATCATTGATAACCAGTATTCTACACTTTAGGCACCCACTTCATGTTCTTATTTGTAATTTTTGATCTAAAAAATTATTAATAGAAAATTAATTCCTACATTGTACATTACATTTATTTTATAAAAACACCATAATACTTATTAATTCATCCTCATTTCCGACTATTGTAAAATTAGATCCTAATTATTCATTTATAGGAGAAATATAATATTGAAAATAATTATCAACTAAACTACTTTTCACAATGGATATAACAAGTTTAATAATATGGATTGTACTAGGTGCAATTGCAGGTTTTATTGCTAATGCCATTAAGCCTAATGGCTTCGGTACGATAGGAACTATAATAGTAGGTATTATAGGTTCTTTCTTAGGAGGTTATCTGGGTGGACTCTTAGGCGTCTCCGAAGCTCAGACTGGAGGCATATCTCTTGCGAGTATAATCACTGCAGTTGTAGGTGCATTAGTATTCTCATTCCTCTTAGGCTTTATCAAAAAAGCAACTTAAAATAATAACAGAAATACAAAACGTATAAATCTAACTTTTCTAACTAAAAAACTTAAAACAAATGTTAAGTACAATTATTGGTTTGGCCTCAGGTGCTCTAGGTGGTAATCTTGCAGGTGGTATTCTTAAAAATGCTTCTATGGGTCCTTTATGGAATTCTGTAGTCGGTATCTTAGGAGGCGGATTAGGCGCTTCTGTACTCGGAATGATATCTCCAGAAATAGGTGCAGCTGCCGCTAGTGGCAGTATGGATATCGGAAGTATTCTTGGTTCTGTAGGAGGAGGCGTCGCAGGCGGCGGTATCCTAATGACGATCATCGGATTTATCAAAAAAGCAATGAACAAAGCTTAATACAATCAAAACGAAAAGCCAGAATTTGGAGTCAATGTAAAATTGGCTCCATTTTTTTTTATTCGCTATCGTCTACAGGAGCTAACTTAATCTGAAGCCCATCGATAGATTCTGATACCTTTATCTGACAAGATAGTCGACTATTATCCTCTACGAAGAATGCCTGATCCAGCATATCTTCTTCATCATCAGAAGCCTCCTTAAGCTCGTGATCTGATGAGATATAACAATGACATGATGCACATAAGGCCATACCACCACAAGTCCCTTCTACTGGAAGCTCATGAGCCTTGAGTACTTCCATGACATTAAGACTCATATCAGTGGGTGCTTCCAGAACATGGAGCACACCCTCTCTATCTGTGACTTCTATTTTTATAGTATTATCCAATATTTCTTATTCTTATATTTCTTATTCTGAGAAGCCCTCTACACCAGTAACAGTCGTATACTTAAAACTTAACTTTTGATCCGGGTATATATACTTGAAAGCCGACTGGACCATCATCGTCCCCTCATGAAAACCGCAGAGAATTAATTTTAGTTTCCCCTCGTAAGTATTGATATCACCTATGGCATATATACCTTCTACGTCAGTACTGTAGTCTCGTGTATTAACCTTTACTGCACTTCTGTCTATACCTAATCCCCAGTGAGCTATGGGTCCTAATTTTGGCGTCAGCCCAAACAATGGAATAAAGTAATCTACCTTAATGGATGACTCTCCGTTTTCCTTTGACTTTATCACAACTTCCTCAAGTTGGTCACCACCATTGACACCTATAGCTTGTGCTGCCGTAATGAGATTTATTTTGCCAGCCTTAGCTAGGTTCATCACTTTCTCTACGCTATCTAATGCTCCTCGGAATGAAGTCCTCCTATGTATTAGCGTCACTTCTTCAGCGACACCTGCAAGTTCTATCGTCCAGTCCAGAGCAGAATCACCACCACCTGCTATGAGAATCTTTTTGCCTCTATATTTCTCTGGATCTCTCACCATGTAATCTACACCATGATCCTCATACTTCTGCAGTCCTTCGATAGGTGGCTTACGTGGCTCAAAACTACCAAGACCTCCAGCTATCGCAATGACAGGCGCTTGTATCTGAGTGCCTTTATTCGTTGTCATGACGAATAGCTTCTCATCCACTTTTTCTATCTTCTCAGCTCTCTCTCCTAATGTAAATGTGGGACTAAAAGGCTCTATCTGCTTCATAAGGTTATCTACAAGGTCACCAGCCAGTATACTCGGGCATCCAGGTATATCATAGATAGGCTTCTTAGGATATATCTCTGATAACTGGCCTCCTACTTGTGGCAATGCATCCACAAGATGGCACTTGAGCTTCAGCAAGCCTGCTTCGAATACCGTGAACAGCCCACATGGCCCTGCTCCAACTATCAGTATGTCCGTCTTTATCATCGTGCAAAAGTATTTTTATTTACAGTAATTACTAAATAATGCAACGATACTAACATCACATAGTTTCATAATAGCTAATCGAAATAAGGGCTAAGCCAAAATATAGAGCCATCCAATATAATTACCATATAGATGCAACTTGCATAAACCAATGGAAATGGTATATTGGGGTATCAATGTAATCATCTAAACTACCATGCTCGTAAAAACTTATGCCGCTGCCGTACAAGGCGTAGAAGCTCAAACTATAACCGTAGAAGTCAATGCAGGAGGAACAGTTGCAGCTGGTAAGCAGATGTTTTTCATGGTCGGACTTCCTGACAAAGCTGTAACTGAAGGCTTCATGAGAATAGAAGCCGCTACCAAAAATGTAGGCTATAAAATTCCAAGAATGAAAATGGTGGTCAATCTCGCTCCAGCTAATCTGAAGAAAGAAGGCTCCGCTTATGACCTTCCTATCGCATTAGGAATTCTTGCTGCAACTAAGCAGATCATATATACAGCGCTAGAAGATTATATGATCATAGGAGAGCTGGCACTGGACGGAAGCCTGAGACCTATCAAGGGAGCATTGCCTATAGCCATTCTTGCTCGACAGAAGAAGATGAAAGGCCTTATCCTACCCTACCAGAATGCAAGAGAAGCTGCCATCGTCAGTGACCTTAATGTCTATGGTGTCAAAAACCTCTTAGAAGCTATCTCCATCCTCGAAGGAGAAGACAGAGTCAAGAAGTATGAATACGATACCCGTGAGGATTTCTACGATACAGAGGATGTATACAAAGTGGATTTCTCTGATGTAAAAGGTCAAGAAAATATAAAGCGATCATTGGAGATCGCAGCAGCTGGAGGTCATAATGCCATCCTTATAGGCCCCCCTGGCGCAGGTAAGACAATGCTTGCTCGCAGGCTACCATCCATACTACCACCACTTGATCTACACGAAGCACTGGAGACGACTAAGATACATTCTGTAGCAGGCCTTCTAGGCTCAGAAGCATCACTTGTGACGACACGACCCTTCCGGTCACCACATCATACTATCAGTGACGTAGCACTTGTAGGCGGCGGATCTAATCCTAACCCTGGTGAGATATCTATGGCTCATAATGGTGTGCTTTTCTTAGACGAGTTGCCAGAGTTTAAGCGACAAGTATTAGAGGTGCTGAGGCAGCCTATGGAAGAGCGAAGAGTAACCATATCACGTGCTCGTATATCTGTAGAATACCCTGCCAGCTTTATGCTTATCGCATCTATGAATCCTTGCCCATGTGGATTCTATAATCATCCTGAGAAAGACTGCATGTGTGGACCAGGTATCGTTAAGAAATACCTCAATAAAATATCAGGCCCACTCCTAGACAGAATAGATCTACATGTAGAAGTGACCCCCGTATCCTATGACGAACTTGCAGAGTTCAAACCAGCAGATGTCTCAAGTGAGCAGATACGTGAGAGAGTCATCAAAGCTAGACAAATACAATCAGAAAGATTTAAAGACTACAAAGATATCCACGCCAATGCTCAGATGCCGAGTCGTATGGTCAGAGAAGTATGTGAGATCACAACTGCAGGTCAGACATTGCTTAAGACAGCTATGAATAAATTACAATTATCAGCCAGAGCCTATGATCGTATCCTAAAAGTTGCAAGAACATCTGCCGATCTATCAGCTTCTGCTGATATCAAAATAGAACATCTTGCAGAAGCCATACAGTATAGGAGTCTCGATCGTGAGGGTTGGGCTGGGTAGAATAACTTTGTCTTTATCTATAAATTTATAATACCTTAGTTTTGTTATACAACAATACATTACAATCATTATGAAACTTACTTACATACTCAAGCGTGTCATCCTAGTCGTCTTATTCTTTCAATTATATACCGTTAGTTATAGTCAAAGGGCTGTGCTCAAACTCAAAGATGGATCATACCTCAAAGCTGATATTATAGAAGAGACGGATCAGTACATACGTTTCTCTATATTAAATGAAGACACTTTATTCTTAGGATATAAGTACATAAGTGAAGTAATTAGCTATGGAGAATATAATTCTCTCAATCCTGATCATAATGAAGAGATAGAAAAGTACCATAGGACAAAAGGTATATTCACTAATATAGATCTATGGGGTTTTCCTGTAGCGATAGAAGTAGGTAAGCGGCTGACACCCTCACTCAATGTAGGAGGGAGAGCGGCATTTCTTTCAGATGATAGAACGAGTATTATTGCATTAGAGACCTATGTACAAAGGTACTTCAGTAATAGACAAAATAAGGCCAAATTCTATGCAGAAGGACATATAGGAATAGGTAGAAGAACAGAGGATAGAAACTTTTTCAATGGTGGCAGTCTTAATAGATACCCTTTTGTAGGAGGAGCCGCTATAGGCGTACAAATACCTAATAGAAAACGTATTAAGATCTACTTTGAAATAGGTATATCGGCAGTTCAGGAGGTCAGTACATTTATACTAAATGACCAATTCCTTACAGAAATCACAGAAAAAGAACTCCATATATTGCCCCATGTAACACTTATAGGGCTACAGTTCTAATGGGACTATGGTCTTATTGCCAATTGTTAACGTTTAATTAATTTAAAATATTAACGTAAAAAAGTTGTTTCTTTATAACAAATCATTCAGAATGAAAACTACCACAATTACTCTATCCGTTATAAGTTTTGGACTTTTTGCACTCTTTAGCATAGTCGCTTGTAATGATTACAGCGTCACAACTAATGGAGAAGCCAAGTTTAAAAATCTCAGTTTCGACTATAACAATGCAGAGTTAGAGACCTCATTTGATTCTGATATCGTTGCGCTTGGTCGTGTCTTATTCTACGATGAGATATTATCAAAAAACGGAAATGTATCATGTGCTTCTTGTCATAAGCAAAATCTTGCATTCAGTGATGACGTAGCACTCAGCGAGGGATTCCAAAAAGGTAAAACACTAAGAAATACTCCCGGATTAATTAATCTACAATTTGGAGAGACTTTCTTCTGGGATGCACGCTCTCATAACCTACGAGATGCCGTTATAATGCCTGTATTCGACCATAACGAGATGGGTATGACAGAAGAAGAACTTGTAGCCAGAATAGATAATGTAGAATATTATGACGATCTTATAACGAATGCATTCGGAGATAAGAATGCTAACAAAGCAAGAATTTCTGCTGCCCTTGCAGAATTCGTAGGAAGCATTATATCTGTCGATTCCGAGTTAGATGCTTTTCTTAAGACAAGCGATTCTAACATACTAAGCCAAGACGAATCAGACGGTCTCATGCTGTTCGAACAGCACTGTAATACCTGCCATACTGCACTCGGCGATATAGAATTTACAAATAACGGACAGATACCAGACAACCATAATAATAATCCGTACATGGGTACTGGCAACTCTAGTCTAGTCAATATTGGACTTGAGATAGCTATTGGCGATTTTAATAATCGACGAGTCAGAATTCCTTCTCTAAGGAATATAGGTTCTACGGCACCTTATATGCATGATGGTAGATTCGAGACACTTGAGGAAGTCATAGAGCACTATGACGAAAATGTACAGAACACTTCTTCGTTAGATTTCAGATTAAAAGGAGACGATGGACGACCACAAGATCTTAATCTGAAAGAAGAAGAGAAAGCACAGCTTAAAGCATTCTTACTTACACTTTCTGATGATTCTATAGAGACTGACGAGAGATGGAGTGATCCATTTATAAGATAGTACGCGAGGTATTTTTCAGGTTGTTTTCAGCTATTTATCTTTCGCTCGATTATGTAGTGTAACTGGGATGTGTAATCCAATAGTTTTCTATCAGATTACGGCTCTGGAGATCATAGCTATTGTCAAAATAACTGAACAAGTAACTTTACCTACTACAAGGCATACATAACACCTATATGCAGGTGATTAAACAAGCCATTGAGCTCTAAGTCCAAGAATGGTCCTTGCTCAAAGAGTTCTCCATTATCATCAACGAGATCTGTTGTGCTCATACCTACTGATAGCTCAAACATATTCCAATCCAATAATAATGACAACTTATCTGCAATATCCACAGTCAGATAAGGGCCAGTATAGATATGAATATCATAATTTATATCGATAGCCATACCTCCATCAACTCTTGGATTTGTTTCCTTTCTTTTATAACGAGAGCCTAATCCACTCATCAGACCAAAGCCTATCTTATCAGATTGGATATATTCTTTTGCTCTTGTATAGTTAATCCCTATTTCTATATAGTCTACATTACCGCCTACTAATCTCATCGACTGCGTCGTATCCAAAAATGTTTGTACGCTTCTTATGATTTCTTTATTAGAGATGCTCTTGATATTAATCTCCATCCCTTCGACAATATTGTCCTTTACTTTAGACAGATAGCCAAAGTTAACTGTACCAAATCCAGATACTCCGCTTGCATTTGTATTAAAATAACCACCTTGTAAGAATATGTAATTAGACTTGTCTTCTGATTGAGCTTGGACATTATTAATGCAGAGTAGAATTAATATCGTTTTTGTTATTACTAAAATTGGTCTATAGTTCATGATTTTATTTTTTGCAGTAAAACTTTATAAGCATCTTATTATAAATAAAAATACTAAACCTATACTTTACTTAATTGCATCCGTAATCCATTGCTGAAATACAAGATCATAGAATTGGTATGTATCTTTATCTTTATACACAGTATGCCTTTACCCTCACGTACTATACAAACCAAACGCAAATAAGTACCATACATACATAAGTATCTACGCTCTAATGTATCGCTATTTATCCACACCTATTGTATTCCTGATATTTTCATTGCATATTTGTCTGATATATCGCCTTATTATTGTCGATAATATCAACATAGTCTAATCTGACTATTTAGTACACCACATATTTATTCATATAAATTTAATATTAAGTATCCATCTTAATTGTCATACCTACTTCTCCCTTAAGTACGGGACATTGTCAGCTGAGCAACTGGTCGCTGCAGCTGCCGAGCAGGGTCTAGAGTCTCTTGTACTGACGGATATCAATAATACCTCATGTGGGTATCAGTTCATACGAGCGTGTGAGCAACATGGCATCAAGCCTATCCTCGGTATAGAATTCCGTACTGCTCAGAGAACGACTAACGAGGACCATGACGTAAGCGTATTCAGTATCAAAGATTCTAAGTTAGCCTATATCGGTATAGCCCGTAACAAGGAAGGCTGGCGTGAGTTGTGTGCACATCTCACTCAGTGTTCTATGGCCAATGTCCCTGTACCAGCAGAAGCTCCAAAATTTGAACATGCTTATGTCATCTATAGAAAATTACCCAAGCCTATCGCCGATCTTCGGGCTAATGAATACATCGGCGTACGTCCAGGAGAAGTTAACCATCTCTACTCCTCCTACCTAAAGCAACACCAAGAAAAATTATTCGTATTTGCTCCTATTACATTTCTCAATACAGATGGGTATAAGACACACAAGCTGCTCCGCTGTATAGATCTCAATATCGTGATAGGCAAACTGGAAGATGCCGACTGCGCCAAGGCATCTGAGAAAATATATACCACAGCAGCACTTAAAGAAATATTCTCGCAGTATCCACAGATTATACAGAATACAGAACGCTTGATCGCATCATGTGAGATAACGATGCATGCTACACCTCTTAACAACAGGCAGACATTCACAGGAAGCACATCAGGTGATATGAAGTTACTCACTAAGCTCGCCATCAGTGGTTGTGCTCGACGCTATGGCGAGCGTAATAAGCCCGCTATGGACAGGACGCTTAAAGAACTTAAGGTTATAGACAACCTGGGCTTTGCAGCATACTTCCTCATCACATGGGATATCATCAGATATGCCCATTCTGTAGGGTATCATCATGTCGGCAGAGGTAGTGGTGCTAATTCTATCGTCGCCTATAACATATTGATCACAGATGTAGATCCTATGGACTTAGATCTCTACTTTGAGAGATTTATCAATCCGCATCGGAGCTCGCCACCAGATTTTGATATTGACTTTTCATGGGATGAGCGTGATGACGTGACAGACTATATATTTAAGCGATACGGGAAGGACCATACTGCCCTACTCGCGACATATAATACATTCAAGGGGAAGTCTATCATAAGAGAACTCGGCAAGGTAGTCGGCTTACCTAAAGCGGATATAGACATCATCGTAGATGAACCCATGGCTACTGAGAAGCACCATCCATTCGCTAAGCATATATTCAAGTATGGCAGATTGATAGAGGGATTCCCTAATCACCTATCTATACATGCTGGCGGCATACTCATCAGCGAAGAGCCCCTTAACAACCATACAGCACTACAGATGATGCCTAAGGGATTTGCAGTAACACACTTTGATATGTATGGTGCTGAGGATCTTCATTTTCATAAGTATGATATCCTCAGTCAGCGAGGTCTCGGACATATCAAAGATGCCGTCACACTTATCGCTCATAATCAAGGTCGATCAGTCGATATCCGTGATGTAGAGAAGATCAAGCAGGATATAAAAGTCAAGCAAAAACTAAAGTCAGGTCAGTGTATCGGGTGCTTCTATATAGAATCTCCAGCGATGCGAGGACTACTGACTAAGCTAAAATGTGACAACTATATACATCTCGTAGCAGCAAGCTCTATCATCAGGCCTGGTGTATCTAAGTCTGGTATGATGCGAGAGTATATCCATAGATTCCATCATCCAGAATCGTACACCTATATACATCCCGTATTCGAAGAGCACCTCGGTGAGACCTATGGCGTTATGGTCTATCAAGAAGATGTGATGAAGATCGTCCATCATTTCGCAGGACTCGCCTTAGATGAATCTGATGTCCTCAGGCGCATCATGTCAGGTAAGAAAAAAAGCTCTGACACATTCCGTAAGTTACAAGAAAAATATTTTAGAAATTGTAAAGCCCGCGGCTACCCTGATGAGCTCAGTCACGAAGTCTGGCGACAGATAGAAAGCTTCAGTGGATACTCATTCTGTAAGGCACACTCAGCGAGTTTTGCAGTAGAGTCATTTCAGAGCCTATATCTGAAGACGTACTATCCCAAAGAATTCATGGTAGCGGTGATCAATAACTTTGGTGGATTCTATAGCACAGAACTCTACGTCCATGAAGCCCGTATGTGTGGTGCCAAGATACAAGCACCATGTGTCAATTATAGTACACACCTCACAACCATCTATGGTGATGATATATACATCGGATTCATACATATATCACAACTCGAAAAACGAGTGACCACTAAGATCATCAATGAACGAGAAGACAATGGACTCTATAATGGATTAGATGATTTTGTGAGTAGAGTCAATATCAGTAAGGATCAGTTAGAGATACTTATCCGTGTAGGTGCATTCAGATTCTCAGGCAAGAACAAGTACGAACTGATGTGGGAGAAGAATGCCGTACACAATCAAGAAGCCAAATTTAATGGTACAGGACATCTCTTCGGTATAGAATCTGAAGAGTATGACATCCCAGTACTGGAAGAAAGCATCCATGAGCAAGCATTCGATGAGATAGAGCTACTAGGCTTTCCCCTTTGCTCTCCATTTGACCTACTAGAGACTAAGGACAGAGGCGATATACTCACTCAGCATATGAAGCAATACATGGGCAGAACAGTAAGAATGGTGGGCTACTTCGTAGCAAGAAAAAACGTCACTACATCTAATCGAAAACTGATGAACTTCGGTACATGGATAGACATGCATGGACACTTTTTTGATACGACACATTTTCCTAATGCCTTAGCTCAGTATCCATTCAAAGGAAAAGGATGTTACCTCATTACTGGTAAGGTTGTAGAAGATTTTGGCTTTCCGGGTCTTGATGTTATGAAGATGGAGAAGCTGCCTTTTGTCAAAGACGAAAGATACTAAGGACGCTGCACCCTACACCTACAGTATACAGAAGTACTACAATAGCACTACAACCTATAATATGCCATGATTTATGGCGATATAAAACACCAATAATTGACATTTACCGATTATAAAAGATTAGAGGCATTAACTTTGAACATCATCTATACATATGGTAAAAAGATATAATAAAACATGTAAATTATTAGTAAGAGTGATAAGTTGCATTGCCCTCATATCATTATATCTTAGTATAGCGACTATAAAGATACGTGCACAAGAAGAATTACCGTCTAACGAAAAAATCGAAAACCTACTAAAAGAAATAAGCCAACTAAGTACTGACAGTCTTAAAATAGATAGATATATAGATGAAGGCTGGTCGTACTATAATACAGAAATAACCACAAGTATAATGCTGGCAACAAAAGCAGAAGAGCTATCAGCTGCCACAGATAATAAACGGGGTCTCACTAGAGCCAAAAGTCTAAAGGCAGTCTGTGAGTCTATAAGAGGCTCGTACAGATTATCTAATAGATATAATGAAGAAGCAATAACACTAGCATTAGAATTAAACGATACTATATTAATATCTACCATCTATAATTGTCTAGCCGTTAATTATTCTAAAGACAGTAGAACATACGAAAAAGCATACGAGCTATACAAAAAAATACTAAAGTATAACTTAAATGATACGATGGGTTACATAACGACAAATGCTAATCTATCAACTCTTTTTGAGAATATGGGAATGCTCGATAATCAAATAAAAGCCATTAATGAAATTATCAACATGGCGAAAGGATCTGATGTAACCATCCATCAACAAATGAGCATGGAGTACGAGACAAAGCTATTATTACTTAAAGGAGATACGATACAAGCCAATAACCTACTGGACGCCTTAATAACAAAAAACATAAACGAGGGAGCCAATTTTGATCTACTGTATAATTACCTAGATAAAAGCAAACTACTCCAATCTGAAAAGAGATATAATGAAGCACTCAAGCAATTAGACAAATCTAGTGAAGTCATAAAAAAATACGGCTACACTAACGAAACTGAAGCAGTAAGCTATAGAAAGGCACTTATATACATAGATATGGGTGAGTATGCTAATGCCATAAAGCAACTATTAACTATAGATGAAACTAAAGTTATGCACAAAGAAGCTATAGAAAAACTATATGAAGCATATGAAAAAAAAGGTGACTACAAATCTGCTCTGAGCTACGCTAAAAAATACAGGATATTAAATGACTCAATAAATGACCTGCAAGCGACTGCTACAATCACTGAACTTGAGACAATGTATAACTCAGAGAAGAAGGAAAAGGAAAATAAAAGTCTGAAACTAAAATCTATAGAGATAGAAAATCAATTAAAAAATAAAACCCTACTCTTAGAATATTTATTTGCGGGACTTGGCATAATGGTGCTCTTGGCCTTATTTTTCTACAATCAGAATCTACAACGTAAGAAATATAATGCTCTACTCTCGACAGAAGTTAATGAGAAAACCAAATCACTAAAAATCGCCAACAAGAACTTAATAGAAACAAATAAAGAACTAGAAGCATTTACTTATGTGGCAGCTCATGATCTAATGACACCGCTGAGGTCGATCACTTCATTCACAGGATTATTGAAGAAAAATATAGATAATACTGATAAAAAAACAGGAGAGTACTTCTCACATATAGAGAAAAGCTCTAAGTGGATGAATGATCTGATAGAAGATCTGTTAGTGTTTACTAAATTAGAAAAAGAGTCTTACGTATTTGAAAATATAAAAGTCAAAAATATAATAGATGAAATTAAAAGTCATCTAAAAAGCGAAATAGAACTTAAAAACGCTATAATTAATGTCACCTCTAACACTGACGAATTACATATAGATAATAGGAAAACAAAACAGGTTCTACAGAATATCATCAGCAATGCTATAAAATACAGCAAAGAAAATACGCAGCCAATAATCGATATTGATATTGACAAAACACAGAAGTACACACAATTTAAAATTAAGGATAACGGCATGGGCGTAGAAAAAAAATACCATGATGTTATTTTTGAACCTTTCAAAAGGCTCCACTCTAAGGACCAAATAGAAGGCACTGGAATAGGCCTCTATATTTGCAAAAAAATTGTAACTAAAATAGGTGGGACTATCAAATTAGAATCCCATGCGGATGGGACTACTTTCTATATTACACTACCTCATAATATAGAAGAAGTCTAATATAATTTACTTAGCGATCGTAAGCTTAGCCACCGATATATTATTGGAAAAATTTAACATCAAGGTATATATTCCATTATCTAAATGAGATATGTCGATTTCTCTTTGACTGTTGATGCTACCATTAGATATTTCTCTTCCTTGTATGTCGATAATAGTATATGAGGTAGGAGTACCATCAGAATCTACATAAATCATGCGACTAACAGGATTAGGGAATATGACAATACTCTTATCATCGACTATATCTGCCTGCCCTGTAAGTTGTAACTCTATATCACTGAGAGACACCTCATCTGCATTATAGACCCTTCGATTAAGTACATCATTCTCATCATGTCGTGTTACCATACAGACAATTTTTATCTGAGCCGGCGTATACTCTGCAGGAACAATATAAGAGTAAGATTGTATATAAGCCTCACTCACTACTGGCTCGCTCGGCACTACATTGTCATTACCCCATGTATCATCTAATATTGCTCTTACAACATTATGATGCTCGTAATTCCATATAGGATTACCCA
>CALLAG010000016.1 GCA_938002705.1 uncultured Saprospiraceae bacterium
CTATTTTTATTTGAAATCACAAAACTTACACATGAAAGAAATTTATACCAATAATAACATCCTTAAACACATGTACTCAGGTTTAATGAGTCTCGCTGTGATATTGATGTTCAGCATAAGTGCTACGGCATCAAGCCATAGAGAAGCACCACTTATCTCTAATGATCCGCTTGCTGACAATGTGGATCTGTATGCATTCCGTAGTCCAGATGATCCTAGTACAATTACGCTGATCGCGACTTATGTTCCTATGCAATTACCACATGGAGGACCTAATTATTATTCTTTTGGAGAGAATATCAGATATGAGATCCATGTAGATAATGATACATCTACGCCAGGTGATGATATCACATACAGATTTACCTTTAATGTGACTAACGAAGATCCTTCGACATTTTTCAATATCAGATTAGGTAAGCAGAATCAAAAAACAACTTATACACTCGAAAGAAGTGTAGATGGTGGACAGACATTTATAACAATCATAACTGATGGCGTCGTACCTCCTAACAATGTAGGCCCAAGGTCTATAGAAAGTGGAGCCGGACTTAATACAACATATGCGGCATTATACAATGGAGCAGTTACGGATGCAAGTTCTGGTGAGAAAGTATTCGCTGGTCCTACAGATGATCCATTCTTTGTAGACTTAGGAGGCATTTTTGACCTTGGAGATGCTCCAAGACAAGCAGGTACACCAAGAGATGGGCTGGCATGTTACAATGTCAGTGCTATAGCTATACAAGTGCCTATCATTACATTATTAAAGTCAGGTGCTAATCCTACTCCAGATAATATCTTAGATGCAGATCATGTCATAGGCGTATGGGCATCAGCAAGTAGACCAGCTATTACAACTCTTAGTATGGATAGTGATCCAAGCTTTGATGGTGACTGGGTACAAGTATCAAGATTAGGTATGCCACTGACTAACGAGGCAGTTATACCTGTAGGTAGCAAAGACTTCTGGAATAGAATCACTCCTTATGATGAGATAGGTGAGACAACCTTAGATGAGTTCTTCTACAATCCAGAATTAGCTCTATATATGGATGATGAATTGTTTGGAGGAGCAGTACCTGCATTTGGTCCGCTAAGAATACAGAAAGCTTCATTAGGAGGCTTTGATTTTAGTAATGGTGCTGATGGACTATTTAGTCTTAAGGGTGATCCTGCTCTTGCAGGTACAGCATTAGATGATGCAGTATTCGGTACGTTACTATTGCCAGCAGCTGGTAAGCCAAGGTCAGTAGATCTATGGCCTACGTTCCACACAGGAGTGCCTAACGTTATTCCTTATCAGTTAGCCACAGGAAAAGGCGGTAACCCACTCGCGGCAGGTAAGCCATTCATCAATAATTTCTTGCCTAACGGTGGAGATATGTTACGATTGAATATGGCAGTACCAGCTACATCAAGAACAGATGTTAACTTCAGTAGCCTTGGATTGATACAAGCAGCAGCTATTGGTCTTACAGTGGCGCCATTTAATGCAACTGCTGACTTAGAATTTATACCTAATATGGATGGATTTCCTAACGGAAGAAGATTAGAAGATGATGTGACACGTATCGAGCTCCAAGCTGTTGCTGGTGTTGTACTTGCTGCAGTAGGATTATGGTATGATGATTATGATCCAGCGACATCTCCAAGTCCTGTTACACAAGACTTAATCAATGTACTTAGTTATACGACAGGTGTAGAATCTAATGATCTTGCATTCGGTACATCATTCCCATACTTAGCTATGCCACATAGTGGTACAGGTGACTGTAGTGGAGAAGTGTATGTCAATCCAGCCGAAGTAGCAGAAATAGAAAAAAGAGCATTCGTATCATCTAATAATCAGAATAGAATCGGCGTAGTCAACAGCTTAGATGATGGATCATTTTCGTTATCAGGATTTGTAAGTCAAGCAGGTGATGCAGATGGTATCCACTATGATGATGCTAATGATGTGCTATATCAATTAAATAGAGAGCTGAATACGATAGACATCTACTCTAATGTCATCGCTAACTTATCTAACGGAACACCACCTACATTCGTAACAAGATCTACATCTGACTTCACTAACGGTAGAGAGATAGCTGTAGCTGGAAGTAGCTTGATCGTAGCGCAAGATGCTGCAGACTCTAATGGTCAGGTTAATCAGTTTGTGATATACGATATCACGCCGAGTACAGTAACATTCAATAGGACATTAACTTCAGATCTTAATCTGTGGGGTATCCACTTAGACGGTAACACACTGTATGCGATAGAAGATAATAGTGAGAACCTATTGAGATACGATGATATCTTCAGTAATCAGGGGCCTACAATCACACCGACTGCAGTAATCTCAGTAGATGAGATGACCAGAACACATGGCCTAACTTATGACAGAGATAGTGACTTGATGATCCTTACAGATGTTGCTGATGCAGCGAGTAATTCTGATGGTGCATTCACAGTAATAGCAGGACTAAGTGATGCTTCTGCTGATGGTAGAATAGATATAACAGAACAAGTAAGAATAGCAGGGCCTAATAGCTCACTGGGTAATCCGGTGGATGTCGCCTACGATTCTTCTAATGGTAACATATACATAGCCGAGAGAGCTTCAGGAGGTGGTAAGATATTGATCTTCGATACACCGACTAATTCTGGTGATGCTTCTCCGATATACAATGAGGCATTTGCTGGGGCATCTGCAGTCTACTTAGAAGGTGTAGCGAGACCATTCAGTATGCAGATTATGGGTAATGTATTTATATCCTCTAATGATACAAGTAGGGTAGGACTCTTATCATTGTTAGAAGATAGATCACATAGCTTAGAATCATTTGCAAGTGTAGCAGGAGATGCGGATGGTATCTACTATGATGCTGATAATGATGTACTATACCAACTTAATAGAGAAGCTAATGTCATCAATGCTTACGCAAATGTTCTTGCTGATGTCTCTAATGGATTAGATCCTACAGTGTCAGCAACTTCAACTTCTGATTTTATCAATGGTAGAGAGATTGCTATAGCTGGCGATAGATTAGTCGTAGCTCAAGATGCTAATGATGCTAATGGACAGACTAATAAATTATTGGTATATGAATTCTCTCCGACTTCTATAGAGTTAAAGAATACATATGATGTAGGTATTAACCTATGGGGAATACATGCAGATGTCAATACCCTCTATGCTATCGTAGATAATTCTAATCAGATAGCCATATTCAATGACTTCTTTACTAATGCAGATGGTGCTCTCACGCCAGATCTATTAGTAAGTGTAGAAGGACTCGTAAGAACTCATGGTCTGACTTACTATGCTGATAGTGACTTGATGATTATGACGGATATAGGTGAAGCGTCAAGTGCTGACGATGGTGCTGTCATAACGATAGCTGGCTTCTCTATGGCGATACAAGATTCTAATATAGAGACAGCAGAGCAGGTAAGAATAGGAGGGCCGTTAAGTAATCTGGGCAATCCAGTAGATATAGCTTACAATCCTAACGAGGAGTTCATATACGTAGCAGAGAGAGCTAACAGTGGTGGTAGAATATTAGTGTTCGATAATCCTACAGCGAGTGGTGATGTAGAGCCTATCTATAATTCATTATTCAGTGGAGCATCAGCCGTATACCAGTCTGGATTCGCTAAGGACGAAAGCCCGCTTACAAGTATCACTGATATAGATGGGAATATAGTAGACATCAAAATCTATCCTAATCCATCATCACAATTTATCTCAATAGAAATGGATCAAGCGATAGCTAATGATGCAAGAATAAATATTAGTACAGCTAATGGACAATTAGTGAAAACAGTAAGGGTCAATAACAATGGACAGATAGATATCAGCACACTTGAGAGTGGACTATATCTCATACAGATAAAAGCAGGTACTGAAGACTACCAAGGTAAGTTCTTCAAGATGTAAAAGAAAGATTTATTTAGTGTTAATTGCAATTTTAAAGGGTAGCCTCTCGTCGCAGACGGGAGGCTTTTTTTTTGTTTATAATTATTCGTCTTCTTAAATACTTATAAGTAATTGTAAAAAAAATCAGAGCTGTAATCTATTCTTTCACATATCGAATAGCCCTATTATTCTTCAAATAAACTATATGCTTAAGCATATATTATATAAAATGTTGCATTAAATTATATTTAAATGCATATAATAATAGAAAATAATCTCTAACTATATCTTTTTACATATAATTACTATATATTTGAATAGAAGTATATTCAAATGCATATAATGAAATCAATAGCGCAATTTGTTAAAGATCGTAGAAATGAAGTGGGGCTTACTCAAAAGGAATTTGCCGATCGTACAGGTGTTGCACTTACAGTGATAAGGAAAATCGAGCAAGGCAAAACCAATCTTAATATGGAAAAAGTCAATATGGTACTGAGCATGTTCGGTCACGAGTTAGGGCCTGTAGATAGTAAAAGCTTAGGTGAATGAGAAGGGCAGTTGTATATTATAAAGATCACCTCGCAGGTACAATTACAGAGACTAATGATGGCGAATATGTATTCCAGTACGATGGTCAATATGTGAAGGATTACCCCACCGCTTTCATCACATTCACTATGCCTGTTACTGATACGCCTTATGTCGATAAGCGCTTGTTTCCATTTTTTGAAGGTTTAATTCCTGAAGGGTGGCTACTCGAAATAGCATCAGAAAACTGGAAAATAAATAGAAACGATAGGATGGGATTATTATTAGCATGTTGTCATAACTGTATAGGAGCAGTGAGTCTCAAACCCGTGCCGCAAGAAGATGAAAAGTAGATGTCTATATTGTTATAAGCCTGAGGCAAAAGGGCAAGACTTCCATGATAAATGCTCTATGGAATTCTTCGGTACACCTATGCCTCCTGTCATTGAGTATTCCTTAGATCAGATGAATGATCTTGCAAAAAAGGTCATAGAGAGAAGTATCGCTGTACCAGGAGTGCAAGCCAAGTTGTCTATGTCAATAATAAAGAAAACCAAAGACAGATCTGATGGTCGCTTAACTGTTGTAGGTGCACTGGGCGGTCAATACATCTTTAAGCCGCCTTCTAATCGATTCGAGGAAATGCCAGAGAACGAGCACGTTACTATGAGGATTGCGGAAGCTTATGGAATACGAGTGGTGCCATCATCGCTTATTCGATTAGCATCGGGAGAGTTATCTTACATTACTAAGCGTATCGATAGGACAGACGATGGTAGGAAGATTCACATGATAGATATGTTTCAGATTACTGAGGCATTTGATAAGTATAGGAGTTCTATGGAGAAAGTGGGCAAGGCAATAGAAAGCTATTCTGATAATACCATGTTGGATAAGATTTTTTATTTTGAGCTAAGTCTCTTTTCTTTTCTGTCTGGTAATAATGATATGCACCTTAAGAATTTCTCTATGATAGAAAGTCCTTCTGGGTGGATATTGTCTCCAGCTTATGATCTATTGAATGCTTCTATCGTCAATCCTGATGATGCAGAAGAGTTAGCTCTAACGCTTGTTGGGAAAAAGCGAAAACTGAAACGGGAACATTTTGAGCAGTTGGCTATGGAATTAAAAATGACACAAAAGCAGTTAGGTGGAGTGATGAAACGTGCTGTGAATAATAAGGTTAAGGCTTTAGACTGGATCGAAAGATCTTTCTTGTCATCAAAAATGAAGGCTGCTTATATAGCATTAATGGAAAGTAGATATGCTCAACTTCTATAGAATTCTATCAGGAAATATGGTAAATGGAATTCAAATAAGGCACTTAATGTAGCCTTATTATTTACAGATCTGTATCGAACAAAAGATAGGATTAACTAATTATACTACTTTGGGTGTAGCTTGAGGTACTTGTATTTGACAAAAATATTTGAATTGGATAATTTAAAACACTGGTTAGAGACGCGAAAGATGGATGACAAGTCTATTGTCATTCTGCTTATAAAAGGGTACTTACTTCTAACAGCTTTATGTTTCATACTATTATCATTACCGATAAGTCAAAGTTCAAGTAACTCTATTATCGATCATTTGTTTTTTGCTGTATCTATAGTCAGCACGACAGGCTTGGCGCCAGCTGATTTTTCAGGTTCTTATAATTTATTTGGGCAGATCATCAGTTTGATCTTTATTCAATTAGGGGGAGTAGGGTATATGGCGTTAAGCTCATTTATTATTCTTAAGCAATTTAATAAGCTACCGAGTATATCGGCAAGATTGCTCAGGCTGGAATTTAACCTTCCTGAGAAGTATCCATTGACATCATTCATATATAGTGTCTTTATATTTACCCTGCTCATAGAAGCGATAGGAGCTGGTTTTTTATACTTTGGATTTCGAGAGGCCGGTATAGATATGCCGTTTTGGAATGCTGTTTTCCATAGTATATCTGCTTTTTGTACAGCAGGATTTAGTTTGTTTGGCGATTCTATGACATCCTTTACAGATCATGCTTTAATCACTAATACTATACTGGTACTATCACTGCTGGGGTCTATAGGATTTATAGTTTTATTAGACTTCTGGTTGAGGCTCATCAGGAAGCGCAGGCGTATATCATTGACCTCTAAGATGATCCTACTGAGTACTTTCTTCTTATGGATCATTGCTGCTATAGCTATCTACTTTTCTGATAGCCAAATGTCAGAGAATGGATGGGAAGGGATGAAGCTATCTATCTTTCAGAGTATATCTGCACACACTACCGTTGGGTTTAATAATTATGATGTAGGTATTATAGATTCTGGTGGTATTTTTATTATGATTATAATTATGATAATAGGTGCCTCTCCCGCAGGGACGGGAGGTGGTATTAAGACGACATCTATTACATCATTGATTGCAGTATTGACTTCTGTATTAAAGCGCAGGAAGCATGTGACGTTTTTTCAGCGAGAGATTCTCGCTCCTAAGATATACTTGGCCATATCATCAGGTATATTCTATGCACTTATATTGATTATAGGTACATGGCTACTCTTACTTGTGGATGGCCATAGCTTTAGATTCGATCAGCTGTTATTTGAAGTAGCTTCTGCTTTAAGTACGGTGGGCTTATCTACGGGGATAACTGCTGACTTGTCAGATCTGGGTAAGTTAATAATTTCATTACTCATGTTTATTGGTAGGTTAGGTGTATTGACATTTGGCTTTGCATTGATATCTAAGGCGCCACTATTACAGCATAAGCCAGTAGTAGAAGATGTAGCGATATAGGATGATATAGTATGTAGTGATATCATGTCGTTCTATATTGAGATTTCGTATTTTACTATTCTCTATTCTGGGATTATAAGATGATGATATAATGTTAATTAATCGTCTTATTTAGATCTAATTTCTTGCAGTAAAATGATATGGATTCATATGTCGTAATTATCCATCTAAATTGTATTCTTGAGGACTATCAATATATCTTTTAGTTGATATCTCAGCAATCTTTGCTTTATAGACATATATTTCGCTATTGTTAATTTTTTATAAATAATAGAGATGTCATTTTTATCAAGATTATTTGGAACTAAGAAATCTGCAGATCTCGTAAGTGATCAAATGTTAATCGATGCGAAGGTCTGCCCTAACTGCTGGGGCAAGCAAGAATATGCAAAACGATTTGTCAAATATGAATATGATCAGACTAAAGCCAATGTCAATAAAAGTAAGTCGAATAGAAAGGCTTTCGTGCAGCAGTTTGTAGAGTCACATGTTACTGGTATACACCTTAAGACTGATGGCAATAGCTTAGCTTGCCCTAAGTGTAATGCAAAGTTTTGATACTCTTCTTAGTAGTGAAAATATAGAGGAATACGACAGCACATGTTGGCACTGAGAATATTAATATGCCCTAATAGGAAGATGCGATTGCATCATTAGTAAAGCATCATAATATAATGGTTTATCAAAAAAAAAGCATGACAATCATCCGATCGTCATGCTTCCTATTTTTTCTTTTTATATATGTCTTAATTGATAAGACTCATTTCTACTTTCTTCTCAAGTTCTGATACTAAGTCCTTGAAGATCGTATCTGTGTCTATGAGGTCTCTCACAGTATTTATAGAGTAGATGACAGTACTGTGATCTTTACCACCAAAATTAGCTCCTATCGACTTTAGAGAGTCTTCTGTGTAATTCTTAGCTAGATACATAGATAGTTGTCTTGCTATGACGATGTCTCTCTTACGTGTCTTAGAACTAAGTGTCTCTACAGGCACTTGGAAGTGTTCTGCGACAAGCTTAGCGATATTCTCTACAGAGATGCCTTTGTTGTCTTGAGTGACGAATTTTTGTATGACCTCTTTAGCTAGGTCAATATCTATATTTCTGTTGTTGAGATTAGCTTGTGCCAGTAGTGATATGATGACACCTTCTAGCTCTCTTATGTTCTTCTTGATATTGAAGCAGATATAATCCATGACGTTAGATGGAATTCTCTCTGCATCAGGACCGATCTTCTCTTGCATGATAGCGAGACGTGTCTCGAAGTCAGGTGATTTGAGATCCGCTGTAAGGCCCCACTTAAATCTGCTGATCAGTCTGTCATTGACACCGACGAGATCTTTAGGAGCTCTATCAGACGTTAATATGATCTGCTTGTTAGACTGTTGTAGTTGGTTGAATATGTTGAAGAAGATATCTTGTGTCTTCTCTCTTCCTGATAAGAACTGTATGTCGTCGATGATTAGGGTATCTATCATATGATAGAAATTAATCAACTCTTCTATAGAGCCTTTGCGGATGGCAGTGACTATTTGACTTGTGAATGTTTCTGTAGTTAAGTACACAACATTCTGATCACCATTTTCTTTGATGATAGCATTACCTATGGCATGCGCTAA
Source organism: uncultured Saprospiraceae bacterium (assembly GCA_938002705.1). Classification (GTDB taxonomy): domain Bacteria; phylum Bacteroidota; class Bacteroidia; order Chitinophagales; family Saprospiraceae; genus RFSX01. The sequence continues at coordinate 8,836 of CALLAG010000016.1, forward strand.
GTGTGTCTTTCCTAATCCTACGTCACCGAATATCACGAGAGGGTTGAATGCTGTCTTACCTGGCTTCTGTGATACAGATATACCTGCAGATCTTCCAAGCTTGTTACAATCGCCTTCTACATAATTCTCAAAAGTATATTTCTCTATGAGATTAGAATCGAACTTAACTTTCTTTAAGCCTGGAATGACAAATGGATTCTTGATGTCTTTAGAAGAGAAGCTTTCTTTAGCTTTTGTTGCTTGTGTGTTATCTACTACGATCTTGTAGGATAATTGACCTTTAGGTCCTAGTACTTGATAGATAGTCTTCTTAAGTATATTAATGAAATGAGCTTCTATATAATCGTAGAAAAATCTATTGGGTACTTGTATCGTTAATGTGTTACTGTCATACTTTATCGGTTTTATAGGTTTGAACCAAGTATTGAAACTTGAATCGGGGACGTTTTCTTTTATTGTTGAGAGACAATTCTGCCACACGGAATCATGAGATTCTATCATCAACTATCGTTTTTAAAATAATTTGCAAAAAGAAATTAAGACCTCAGTTTTGGTAGACAAACGGTTTTGGCATGTTGGTTTTGTTTGTGTGTCTAAACCAATTTCCGGGATGACAAATATTGGAAAAATAAGTCTATAATTGAAGATTTACAGAATATAAAAATCAAAAAAATGACCATCGTAGGCGTTCAGGGGATTAACGAAAACATATGATATTTTACTGTAATTCGTAATCAATTAAGGGACAATAAAACTCGGATTTTATTTAACAAATGAGTTTTTGCAGCTCACGCATTTTCCTTTTTTATTTTTCTCGAAATAAACATTTACTTGGCCTAAAAGTATCCCTGCCCATCCTGCTTGATTGATAATGACTTCATTATTTTTTTTGTTTTTTCTGATATCTGGCTTTCTCATGAAGGTATGAGTGTGCCCTCCGAGGATAAGATCTATATAAGATGTGTTCTCTGCAAGGACGACATCAGACACTTTGTCCTCTCTATATTTATATCCGAGGTGAGAAAGACAGATGACATAGTCACATTTCATATCTTCTTTCAGAAGGCGGCCGTAGTACTCTGCTTTATCTATAGGGTTTTCATATACAGTTTTCTTATATAGCTTCTCAGGGACAAGCTCATTAAGCTCTATGCCTAAGCCTATTAGACCTATCTTAAGTCCTGCTTTCTCTATGATCTTATACTTAGAGATCTTGCCATTAAGGATAGTATCATCAAAGTTGTAGTTACTGACGATAAATGGAAACTCGGCAAGCGGCATCTGCTTGTGGAAGCCTTCTATACCAGCATCGAAGTCATGATTACCCATCGTAGCTGCATCATACCGCATCTCTGTCATCAACTTCATCTCCAGCTCTCCTGTGAAGAAGTTGAAGTAAGGGGTACCTTGGAATATATCACCAGCATCTAATAATAGGACGTTGTCTTCTTTTGCTCTCACAGCTTCTATCATCTTCATACGCTTAGCTGCGCCACCCATGCCTTCGTTACGACCACCATCCATAGGGAAGGGATCTATTCTGCTATGCACATCATTAGTGTGTAAGATGGTAAGCTTGGTGATGGCTGGATCATTATCAAATGCTGATAGTGGAAATGATGATGCAGCAATAAGTAATGAGCTGCCTATAGACTGCTTAAGGAACTGACGTCTTTCTATCATGAGATATTTAATTAATTCGTTGAGTGTTATCTACCGTTATCGGTATACCTGAAGTTTGCATTTGGATAAGGTGATCTATTACTGCTTCTCTTATATAGTACCCGGTGTCATACTGACTTAGTGCTTTGAGAAAATCTCCACCGCCACCTCCATTAGCAACATAATCTGGCATAGCCACATGGTAGACTTTATCATCATCCAGCGGTTGCCCATTTACAAGAATATTACTTGCTTTATATTCGTCGATAGTAAGCGATAGACCTCTACTTATAGGCCAGCCTCTACTCCCTGCTATGATGTCAGCTAACTGAGTAACTTGATCTGCTGATAAGTCCACGATGACAAGCTTATTATCAAATGGCATCAGCTCGAATATCTTTCCTTTGGTGAGTGGTCCTTTAGGTACAGCTGGGACTCTCAGTCCTCCATAATTCTGTATCGCAAAAGCGACATCATCGTCGTAGTGAATAGATGCGACATCATGCAGTACATCTGAGAACCAATTACCAAGATTGCTATTAGGTTTTTCTTTCTTGAGCTCCTCGGGCATCTCTCCTATGATTTGGTCCATCTCTTCTGAGAGTTGCTCTCTATATGGTGCTATGATCTCTTCTATCTTAGAATCTGGTACAGGCTCGACCGATGCTTCGGACCTGAGATAGACGACATCTACATCAGAGACCTGCTGTACTATAGGGAGGCTCTTACAAGCAGATAAGATGGTGATCCATATCAGGATCATGCTGAGTCTATACATTCAGTATTATTTTAGCTTCTTCTTTAATGGCAGTTATTGAGAAATTAATAGGATTCTTCTCCATAGCGGCATACTCACTGATGACTGCATGGGCGAGCTCATCTGCACTAAGGTTAGAACCCAGTTTTTCTGCTGCGTTATTGACGATACTCATGAGGTCGTTTTTAGTTAAGGTAATAATATCCCACAGTTGCTGACTTGTATACAATTGCTGAGCCAGATTATGTTCATATTCTTGTTGTATGGATATGATCATGGCCGTTTTGAGATCAGCAGCACTCATATCTTTGACCTTGAGTCGTAAGATAAGATTAGGCAGATGTATCCTGTCACAGAGCAGTAGTAATCTCTCGTATGCAGCTAACTTAAGTGGTATGGCATCTTTTCTATACCTTGACTTAAGCTCCATCGCTTTCATATTATACTGACTGTCAATGTATTGCTTAAGGATGTAATAGCTTGTCGCAAATACGATAAGTGAGGGGAGGGTATATTTTAATATTTCGAGTAGTAGTGTTACCATATAACATTTGTAAGTAGATATAAAACTAATAATAGGGCTTGTCCGTTACAAAGTTATAATTATAGCTTAATTTTGATATTAATAAAGTGACGTAATTAATTATGCAAGAAACTTCAACAACTAAGCAAGCTCCTATCAAATTAACAGATGGTGCTATAACACAGCTACAGAGATTATTCGAAGAGAAGCAAGTCCCCGAAGGACACGGCCTACGAGTAGGGATCAAAGGCGGTGGATGCTCCGGATTTACATATGTCCTCGGATTCGATGAGAAGACAGACAAGGACGAGGAATATGATATCAATGGCATTACAGTCTACATGGAGGCTTCTCACGGCTTATACCTTGTAGGTATAGAGATAGACTGGCTTGATGGACTTAATAACAGAGGATTTGTATTCAATAATCCCAATGCAAAAGATACTTGTGGATGCGGTACAAGCTTCTCAGCTTAGTGGATATAAGATATATATAGAAATACTTAGAGAAAGGATCAGAAGCAACGCTTCTGATCCTTTTTTTATGTCTTAGAAGATAAAATACTTCAGTCCCATATCGTGAGAGAATTGATTCCGATTAATCCCGAAATCTGTATCGAAGCTATTATATGATGTATTCATAAACAGGTTGAGTTGTGGAGATACAAAGTAGGCAGCATTTAGACCTAAGAATATTTGGTTAGAATTAGATGCAGAAGAATGGAAGTATGACTGAAAAAATGATATCTGCGTTCTAGCTGTAGGGATGTAAGATATGTTGTTCCTGAGGAATAGATTATCACCAAATAAGTTATCCGTCAGTCCTATATTAGTTTCACCGCGTAGAGTCCAGTGCCATTTGTCGTTGATGGCTCTTGCATAAGTAGCATTAGCAGTAGCTAACAGATCACTTTGGCCTGTTACTATCGTTGGTCGTAACCCGGCACTTACTTCAAATCCATGTAACAAAGAAAAGGGTCTCTCAAATCGGAACATGTCTATGGCATTAGCGATATTGATATAGGATGAGACATCATATCCGTAATCTTCTAATGTCTGTAGGTATACTGCTTGATTCTCTACGGTTCTCATTCTTGTGTCCAATGCATTATTATAATCAATCGATCTCAATGCACTCGCCAAGTTAAACGTCGTTTCTTGATCCATACCCTCATTACCATATAGGTTCTTGTTTATTCTAATAGCTTGATAGACAGTAGATATATTCTCTAATCTTCCATAACCTAAGACAAAACTACTCCTAAGTTGGTAAGTATGGTCCTCATCTTGGTCAGTGAACTTGTTATAGTCATAAATTAAATCAGGTTGTATTCTTAAGAATAGTCCTCTTCTAGTATTTAGGTAATGGGTGTAGTCACCAAAGATATTTATCTCGTTAGCTGTTCTACTTGTGGACTCTGTCATGTTGATCTGCCTTTGGTTATTGTAGATCAGGTTATGTTGCATATTGATGTTTAATATTTGCAATTCTTTAACCTTATTTATAGAATACCTAGTCAGTAATTGGGATCTAAAGCTTTTGCTATCATTGGTTTCTGTTTTGGCAGAATTGAATGTTATCCGTGGATCGATAGTCAATCGCTGAAGTGTTCCATCAGGTTCCTTAAAGTCGCTCCAGTTGATCTGGGCTTGTGAGAATGTTACAAATGTAATGAGTAGGAGCAGGGTAGTGAGGTTTTTCATGTCTGTATAGGTTTTGATTAGCCTAACTTAATACAAATAAAACTCGGGGTTCAGTTAAGATATAGGATTAACACAACTTTAGATGTTTACTTGGTAGACTTAACAGAAAATTAGAATAGCGGTATTTTAAGATCTTACTAACCTTTACCTTCACCCTTAGCCCAAGCAGTTAGCCTTATGCCATTAGGTTCCATCTTTATTTTTCTCTCTCTGTAGAGTTCTCCTATGGCTTTTTTAAACGCTTTTTTACTCAGTCCGAATAAGGCTTTAATTTGCTCAGGTGAGCTTTTGTCATTGATTTCGAGATAGCCTTGATTGTTCTCCAATGCTGAGAATATCAGGCTGCTGTTGCTGCTGTTGACATTCTGATAACCTATGGGTGTCAGAGAAATATCTAACTTATTATCATCACGAATCATCTTAACATAGGCTTTTCGTTTTTCACCTATTCTTAATTCTTTAGGCACTTCATTTTTGTAGACAAGGCCTTTGTGCATATGATTGACGATTACAGAATAACCTATCGGTGTCTCTCTATAGACGAGGATATCTACTTCTTCTCCTCTGCCCACTGTGAGTTCCTCGTTATCTAATCGTTTTTCTATCTTATTACTGCCATAGAGTCTATCCGTTTTTTCATCTATATCCAGATAGATGATGTACCATCGGCCTTCTATTAAGTTCTGTCTTTGCTCTTTGAATGGTACTAAGAGTTGCTTCTCAAGTCCCCAATCCATAAAAGCTCCGATTTCATCTACGATAGCCACTTTTAATAATGCAAACTCATGTAAGTGGATGAGTGGGGTGATATTGGTAGCGATCTTTCGCTCATCATAATCCAGATAGACGAATACCTCCAGCATATCATCTATCTCATACTCTTCTGGCATATACTTGTTAGGTAAGAGTACATCTTCGCCTTCATCGTCTCCGAGAAATAATCCTACCGTCGTCTCTCTTAATATCTTCAGTGTATTGTATTGACCGATTTCTATCATTTTGTAAATATAATTGAAATTGGATTGATAGGTGTACGCAATTATTAGATGC